>JAPPMR010000830.1 GCA_028818995.1 Candidatus Poribacteria bacterium
TGACAGCGTGGTCTAATGATGTCTCTTACGAAGATGTTTTTGTCGAACAGCTCAAAAATCTTGTAAATCCAGGTGATGTTGTGATAGGCATCAGTGCAAGTGGCAATTCGGAGAACGTTATCCGTGCGATGCTGCACGCTATAGATGTAGGTTGCCAAACCATCGGATGGAGCGGATTTGGTGGTGGGAAATTAGCTACAATTTGTGATGTAAATGTTGTTGTTGATAGCAACCAATACGGTCCTGTTGAAGATGTTCACCTCATTTTAAACCATGTTCTTCATGCTTGGATTAAGGAGGAGTTTACATCTTCATAAAACACATTTCTTGACACGTCAACTTCGTTTAAGGTATACTAATAGCAAAAGTTCATAATCCACTAATCAGAAAAAGATATTGAGGTACATTTTAGTTAATCAGGAGTGATAGGAAGATGAAAAACCCAAAAAATCTACTATGTTGCGCGCTCCTCTTAATCGGGTGCCTCTTCATGAGAAGTGGACTGTCTGCTGAGGACAACGCATTAGTTTATGTTATAGACATCCGCTCCGAAATCGGTGGTGGGGTCAGCACTTACATCAAAAAAGGGATTCAAAAGGCAGAACAAGCAAATGCAGATGCAATAATTTTTGATGTGGATACCCCAGGCGGAAAAGTTGATTCTGCTGTCCGAATTATCAGGTCAATTCAAGAAACCCAGATTCCTACTATCGCTTTTGTTAACCGACAAGCTATTTCCGCAGGGGCTATGATATCTGCTTCATGTGATCAAATTGTTATGACATCCGGGGCAACTATTGGAGATTCTGCGCCTGTAGACGCGCAAGGAAATGAGGCAGGCGAGAAAATAGTTTCATATATACGAGGTATTATTCGTTCCACAGCAGAACGACAAGATAGAAATCCTGATATTGCTGAGGCGATGGTGGATAAAAGAGTATTTCTTGTGCGCTTAGAAAATGGAGATATAATTAAATTACGACCAGAAGAGTACCTAAATGAACAAGAGGTAGGCACACAGATGGAAATTCTTTGCGGAGAAGGTGAACTACTTAACTTAACCACTCGCCAAGCTCTTGAATACGGTTTCGTAGATGCACAGGCAGAAAACTTAAATGAACTGCTTGCGCAATATCAGATCGTTGAAATTGATGAAGGTTATAGAGCAGATAAAAGTGATGTCATCATAATGCCACTCACTGAAAAAGGTATCGGACGCAAACAGGAAAAACTTGGTGTTAATCAAGTTTCTCCTATAAAATCTTTGGAAAAAGCGCAAATTACCAAATTTGTAGTAACACTTGCAGATCGCACAGTCTTTTTTATTACAAGTCCTTATATTAGTGCGCTTCTACTCTCGTTAGGAGGTCTCGGACTACTTGTTGAGATACGGACTCCAGGTTTTGGCATTCCTGGGTTTCTCGGTTTGCTTTTCATTGGACTCTTCTTCGGCGGACACATGCTGAACGAAGTTCCGAATGCGTATATTGTCGCATTAATATTTGTAGTTGGGTTGGCATTAATTGTATTAGAGGTTTTTGTAATCCCAGGTTTTGGGGTCGCTGGGATTCTTGGACTAATTTTGATGTTGGCAAGTGTTTTTTATACATTTTTTCAAAGTACCGATAATGTCAGTACTGCGCTGTTATGGCTTTCTATTTCAATAATTTTAACCTCTGTGTTGGCAATTCTTGCTACAGTGTTTCTACCTAAATCGGCTCCGTTTCAACACTTTGCTTTATCCACTGTAATGAGTACTGAGGAAGGTTATCACTCTGCTGGCAGCCTTGATTTTCAGAGTTATCTCGGCAAAACTGGGGTTGCTTTAACGCCATTACGCCCCGCGGGAACTGTCAAAATAGATAACAAGCGATTGGATGTTGTTACAGTTGGCGACTTCATCGCCCAAAACACACCCGTTAAAGTATTAGAAGTTGAAGGTTCGAAAATTTCAGTTGAAGCTCTTGAGGAGTGACGTTTTAAGTGTAAAAGTGTGGAGGAAATTTCAATGTTATGGGTTCCAACTATTCTCATTGCACTCGGTATATTATTAATATTTGTTGAGATTTTAATTCTTCCTGGATTTGGTGCAGCCGGTGTGCCGGGGATCATTCTATTCGGTGTCGGAATCGGTCTTATATGGGCAAAATCAGGCATGACGACTGCTCTGATCTATGCAAGTGTTGCTTTAATTTTTGTTATTCCCATAGCCGTTATTGGTTTGTCACTCATCCGTGAATCGCCTCTTGGCAAAACCTTTATCCTGAATACCGCTCAAAAAAGTGAGGAAGGTTTTCATGCAGCCCCTCAAGAATTAACTGAACTTGTAGGAAAATCTGGCAAGGCAGTAAGCCCTCTCCGTCCTGCGGGTGTTGGGCTCATCAACGGTCAACGCGTTGATATTGTTACGCAAGGTGAATTTGTTGAACCAGAGGCAGAGATTGAAGTCATTCAAGTTGAAGGAAGTCGTGTTATCGTTCGTAGTTTGTAAATAATTAATTGACAAGGTTATATTTTAAAATTAATGAACCTTAGACTAAAAAAGGAGATTGGATATGGGAGAATTTAATGCATTAGTTCCGGTAGTCGCAGTTGTTGTCCTCATTGTAATTTTTATGTTCTTTTGGTTCGTCCCAGTTGGACTCTGGATTGCTGCTGTTGCAGCTGGAGCTCCTCTTCGTATTTCTGAGTTAATCGGGATGCGACTGAGACGAGTCAATCCGAATGTCATTGTGAGGGCACTTATCAGTAGCCACAAAGCTGGACTGACTGTGGCAACGCCCGATTTAGAGGCACACTATCTTGCTGGAGGTAATGTCCTTAACGTTGTGAGCGCGCTAATCGCCGCAGATAAAGCAAGAAACATTAACCTTGATTTTACGCAGGCAGCTGCAATTGACTTAGCAGGTAGAGATGTGTTTGAGGCGGTTCAAATCAGTGTTAACCCGCGTGTCATTACCACACCGAGGATAAGTGCACTTGCACTTGATGGTGTTGAACTGATTGCTACCGTTAGAATCACCGTTCGAACTTTTATCAATCGGCTTGTCGGTGGTGCTGGTGAAGAAACCATCATCGCACGCGTTGGTGAAGGGATTATCAGTGCGATCGGTGCATCTGAAACTTATGAAGACGTCCTGGAAAACCCGGACATCATTTCTAAAACAGTACTAGACAGAGGTCTTGATGCTGGTACCGCTTTTGAAATCTTATCTATTGATATTGCTGATGTGAACGTTGGTAAAAATATAGGTGCTGAACTTCAAGCAGAGCAAGCGGAAGCAGACCTTGTTGTCGCGCAGGCGAAGGCGGAAGAACGCCGCGCACTCGCTGTTGCAAGGAAGCAGGAGATGACCGCAAACGTGCAGGAAAAGCGCGCCACAGTTGTTGAAGCAGAGGCTACCGTGCCTCGCGCACTCGCGGGGGCATTTCGTGAAGGAAACTTAGATATTACACCTCAGAGAGAAGGAGTATAAAGATGCCATTAGTTGCAATTGTAGCTGTCAGTATTCTACTATTTATAATCGTGATAGCATGGTTGGTGCCACTTGGTTTATGGATTACCGCGATTGCTGCAGGCGTGAAAGTCGGAATATTCGATCTTGTTGCGATGCGTTTACGTCGTGTCCCACCCAATCAAATTGTTGAACCTCAGATCAATGCAACAAAGGCAGGATTAAGCTTATCACTTGATGATCTTGAGGCGCATTTCTTGGCAGGTGGTCGTGTCGCGAGTGTGGTTGCCGCACTCATCGCCGCAGATAAAGCGAACATTGACCTCGATTTCGCACAAGCTGCCGCTATTGATTTAGCAGGTAGGGACGTTTTACAGGCAGTACAAGTCAGTGTTACCCCAGAAATTATTGATATTCCAAGCCAAGAGGATCCAAGTAACGGTATCACTGCTGTTGCACGTGATGGTATCCAACTCATTGTGAAGGCGCGCGTCACTGTCAGAGCAAACATTGATCGCCTCGTCGGTGGTGCTACCGAAGATACCATTCGGGCAAGGGTTGGCGAAGGTATCATCACAACGATTGGGTCATCGGGCAACCATAAACAAGTTTTGGAAAATCCTGTGCGCATATCTGAAACAGTGCTTGAAAAAGGTCTTGAGGCTGGAACTGCCTTTGAGATTTTGTCTATTGATATTGCTGACATTAATGTTGGTGAGAACGTAGGTGCAAAATTGCAGACAGATCAAGCTGAAGCCGAGTTAAAGATAGCACGTGCAAAAGCGGAAGAACGGCGCGCACGTGCGGAAGCAGAAGAGGAAGAAAATAAGGCACTTGTTGAGGAGATGACAGTTAAATTGATTGAAGCTGAAGCGGAAATACCACTTTCCATCTCAGATGCATTTAATTCAACAAGAATGAGTGTTATGGATTATTACACGCTTCGTAATATCCTCGCTGATACTGAAATGCGTCAATCAATCGCTTCTCCGGGTGGTCCTGAAGATGGAGATACAACCCGATCTGCGCATTCTTTGGGTCTATCTTAAATGATTAAAGGAGTAATGGATGCCATTTGATCTTGAAGCGTTAATACCTTTAATTGTCTTTCTACTTATTATGATTTTCGGTGGAATGCGCCGCCGAAAAACCCCTCAACAACCTGCTGAAAATAACCAGAGTCCAGCTGAAAACATGAGTGAGGCTCAGAC
>JAPPMR010000798.1 GCA_028818995.1 Candidatus Poribacteria bacterium
TCCAATCCTTTTAAAATTACGACAAATCAATTTTGTTAGCATTTTTGCTCCAGAATAGTACAAAATTACAATTATTCCTCCATCTGATTAACTACTATCTTCTTGAAGAATCAGGTATCTTTCACCGGAATACTCCTCACCTCTTAATTCATGCTTCCACTCAACAAATCCTAAACCTTCATAGAGTCGTGCGGCAGCTTCATTTTCCCTGACATGACTTGTCGCAATCCGTTCAACTTCAGGATGTAATTTCAATCTTCGTATCACTTCAAGCATAGCTGCCCTACCATAGCCCTTCCTTTGAAACTTTTCATCTATCATCAAACGCAAGATGAAACCGACTGCATCTGTAAGTTCATACATTGTGAATCCTACCATAGATGGATTCGCTTGGTAATGAGCTGCTGAGTCGTAGATTCCAAAAGGGTGATATGTTGGATTGACAAACGCTTCGGCAAGAGAAAGCACATTGCTGGCAACAAATTCCTTTTGAGTATCAGCGACCTTTAAAGAAATACACTCATTAAAATTCGTTTGCGTGATTGGTCTGAGCGATACTGCAACCATTAGCCTCCTCTTTTAGATGGATGTTAAATACTCTATTTCTTACGAAACAGCAACTGTTTCACCTTCAGAACGAAGCCCTGCCTCATAAACCTTCATCACTTCTAAAGCAAACTCAAGTGATCCCAGCTCAGCAGGTTTACCTTCCAGAATACAATCACAGAAATACCGCATCTCTTGATAAAAACCCTGTATGAACAGTCCTTTGTTTTCAAGTGTGCCGAGACTGTTCTGTGGTTCCCAAACGATAGCACCGCTGTCAAAATCATCTGACACAAAACTTGTGCTGCCGCTGTAATTGAACTGCATGCCGCGTTGTAACAAAACACGCGTGCCGTTTCGAATTTCAGCGTGGCATCCATTACCAAAAAATTGGTAAAGTTCAGAAGGTTGTCCGTGCCTCGCGCCATCTGCAAGATGGAAATTGCCAAGCACGCCATTGACAAATTCTATGACACACACGCCACCACCACGTTCCCCTCGATGCACCGTCACAGATGAAACCTTTCCACCCACTGCCAACAGCAACGATAACGGATGAACCCCATTTTGAAGCCAATTGGTATGTTCGCCCTCACGAAGAACGCGTTTTCCCTCACTCGGAATAGTCATCGGGTAGACACCCAATAGTGTCCGTAGGGGGCCATATTCTTCTGTGTCAAAGATTTCAATGATTTTTTGTGTAGCAGGCATGAACGCCTTCTTGAACCCGACAACGACAACGCGGTCTTTTCGGTGACGAATCATCTCCTCAACTTCACTGGCGAACATACCCGGTGGTTTTTCTAACCAGACATGGACACCCGCGTCTAACGCCTCACAGGTCAATTCTGGATGGAGACGTGGTGGAACACACAGAAATACTGCGTCTAATTCCTCATTGCGAAACATCTCTGCCATGTTTTTATAACACGCCTTCACACCGTATTGTTCAGCAGTAATCTTGACAAGGTCAATATTCACATCACAAAATGCTTGTAGCCGAACAGGAAGAAAAGTCATCGTTGGCAGAACATTCCGATACGCATGCGACCCAACACCAACGAGCGCTACGTTCAATCTTTCTTCAAAGTCTCTTTGGTAACTCATACCTACTTTAGTGGTCCCTCAGCGTGCAACACCATTTATAAATTGGAAAGCGTAGCATCAAGGTAAGCATCCATATCTTTTTTCATCTTTTCCAATTCATCCATGTCAATATACATCATGTGTCCCGCGCCGTAGTAAGCCATCGTGATGTTATCCTGCAGAGATTTGTCCAGACCGAGATGGGTAAACGTATATTCTGTCGCCAAAAACGGTGTTGCTAAATCGTAGTAGCCACTTGCAACATAAACCTTCAAAGCAGGATTCGTTGTCATCGCCTTGCGAAGCGTGTCTGCGACATTGACGTATTCGTTCTGATGTCCACCGTAGTCCCACGGATGCACGCGTCTGCTTAGGATTTCATACGGGAGATCGCTTTCAAACTCAAGATCACCTCGGACATAATCGTTTAGCGTAGCCGTATAAGCACCTTGAATAACTGCCGAACTGGGATCGTACTCATAGTTCTCACCCGCGGAATCTCGGTCAATACCTTTAAAACGGCTATCAAAACGCCCCACCGTCTGCCCTTCTTCTCGGAGTAACTCCTTACAGAACCTATTAATTTTTATTCGCAAATCGGTCTTTTCAATGTATTCAGGTGTCAATCCGGTATACGTTGCCAATTTCTTAACAATCGCCTGCCTTCTACGATCTGATATGGATGAACCCTGCATCAATGCAGTAGTGTAGTCGCCGATTGCAAACTCTCGGACTTCATCTAAAAGCTTTTCAAGACTACCCTCTTTTGAAGTCTCCAATTCGTTCAGTTTTTCATGCCAAAATGCTGTGGCAGTATAAGTCGGCAGAAAGAGGATATAGGGCAAATCGTTCCCCGCCGCAAACCGAATTGTCTGAAAATTCAACACCACGGATACAAGCATAATACCGTTAAGGTACGTCCCGTGTCTATCTTGAAGATAACCAGACAAGCCACATGCCCGCGTTGTACCATAACTTTCTCCAATGAGGAATTTAGGAGAACGCCACCGCTTGTAACGCCCTAAATAGAGCAGGATAAAATCACCAACCGATTCAATATCTCGCTGAAAACCGTGGAACTGCTTCGCTTCTTCCCCCGGCACTGCCCTGCTAAAACCCGTACTCACAGGATCAATAAATACCAAATCGGTCTTATCCAAAATGGAAAACTCGTTATTTGTGAGTTCATACGGTGGCTGCGGCGGATTACCTTCCTCATCCGGTTTGACACGACGGGGACCTAACACCCCTAAATGCAACCAAACTGATGACGAACCAGGACCACCGTTGAAAGAGAACGTTATTGGGCGTTCAGATGCGTCCTCTACATCATCTAAGGTATAGGCAATGAAAAATATAGATGCTTTCGGTTTCTCACCCTCTTTTTCATCTTCCGCTTTCAAAACAAGCGTGCCCGTTGTCGCAGTATACTTGAGTTCTTTGCCATTGATCGTAACGCTGTGATATGTAACAGAGAGTTTATCCTCAGGTATAGACTTATCTTTGTCCTCAGACGTGCTCTCTTCAGAATCTTTTTGTTCTTCTTGACTCATGATAGTTCCTTTTCTGTTAGATATATGCGACCATTATAGCATATTTTCAAATTGGTTGTTACAAAATTGTTTGACATAAAGGCAAAATGTGCTAAACTTTAAAACAAGGAGAAATACAATGAAAAAACCGATTCGTTTAGGACTTATTGGCTGTGGTGGCATCGTCCAAAAAACACATGCACGTGCTTACCTTGCTCTTTCAGAAACAGAAACCATAAAGGTATCTGCCCTTGCAGATGTCGTCCCAGAAAACTTGTTGAACGTTGGCGATCAATTTGATGTGCCAGAACAAAACCGATATACAGATTACCGTGAGATGCTGGCAAAAGGTGGTATTGATGCCGTAGTAATTGCAACACCACATTCACTTCACGCAGAACAAGTGATTGAGTCCGCAAGTGCAGGAGTGGCGATTGTCTCCGAAAAGCCTATGGCGACAAGCCTTGAAGAGGCAAATAGTATTATGGAGGCAGTCAATCATAACAATGTGCCTTACACAATAGTGCATAACTACCTCTATACTGCAGGAATGCAATCGGCAATTGCACTACTGCCCGAAATCGGCGAAACTTACTTCGGACGAAGCACAGGGATGGGATTGAGATCAACTGACTTTAATGCTAATCACCCGAACCCAGCGTTCGCATGGCGTGCGAGTAAGGCAAAAGGTGGCGGTTGTATAAGCGATACAAGTTATCATGAAATTTATTCTGTCTGTACCTTAGTGCAATCCCCTGTACGCTACGTTGAAGCACGTGTGCACACAATGGTTTTGGATATTGATGTTGATGACTTTGCCATGTTGTTGTGTGAACATGAAAATGGGGCTGTCACAACCGTTTCTGGTGCATGGAGTGTTCCAGCTGATGATTTCGGTTGGTGTGAAGTGCATGCTGAAAACGGGTCGCTACGTGTCAAACATCGCTACAATGTTCGCGAAGCACTGCGCCGTTTTACCAGAGCAGAAGGTTGGAAACAATTAGAACTTCCCGATCTTGATGACGAAGGACTTAAGGATTCCAGTGGACATGCAGGTTATTTTACTGCCACCTTTAATGCTCTTGCTGAGGGCAATGCATTACCCATCAGTGCTGAGAAAGCATACCACAATCTCGCGATAATTGATGCCGCGCGTAGAGCAACAGTGGAACGTCGGGCAATTGAGATTTAGTAATCTGAAATAGTGTTGATGTTCTAACTAAAGTTCAGGTAAAATTCAATTGCCTACTTCTATTTGGGCTTTAAACAGAATTTTCCTGAAGGATGTCTATGTTCAATCAATTTTTCAATTTCCTCTTTGTGTTTTTAATTTCTTTTATGATTACTGGATGCAGCACAATTTTTTCAGCTCAGGAATGGAGTGACAACTATGCCCTAATGGATGGAGTGCAATCAACGAGCCCGGAAATGATTGATGGAAATCTTGAAACTATAGGAGAAGCATCGTTGACATCAAATAATACAGTGTTTACA
>JAPPMR010000486.1 GCA_028818995.1 Candidatus Poribacteria bacterium
ACTACTTCAAAACCTTCATGAACAAAGGCATTCAAAAAAACTGGGGTAAATCAGAAAATGGAGGAGGCACTGATTTGAGGATTGTCCGGGATTACTGATCCATATCAACAATTTTATTTCTATCCCACAAGAAGATCGTGCCATCTGCACTACCGCTAACAAGTGTTGAGCCATCTGCTGAAAATGTTAATGAATTGACTCCGCCTGCATGTCCTCTGAGAATAGCGAGTTCAATTTCCTTCTCAACACTCCACAATCGAATGGTTTTGTCCTGACTGCCACTTGCAAGTAATTTCCCATCAGGCGAGAATGCAAGTGCTTCAACTGCTCTGTTATGTCTAGGAAGAGTTAAAGGACGTGGATCAGTACCAACATCCCATAGAATAACTATACCGTCAATACTGCTACTTGCAAAGTGTTTACTGTCAGCAGAAAATACCAATCTCATTTGATGATAGTCGTCGTACTTCCAAACATCTGGAACATAAGCTTCATGTGCTGTAAGTGTTGAGATTAACCGACCAGTATTTAGTTCCCATAACCAGATTGTGCCTGCTGGGATCGCGCCTGCAAGCGTTGTCCCATCTGGTGAAAATACCAAACTATTTGCTGATGCTTTATGTTCTGTGAGGGTTATAAGAACTTTCCTTGTTCGAGTATCCCATAAACGAATACTATTATCTTTGCTGCTACTGGCAAGGCTCTTACCATCTTCAGTGAATGCTATAGCACTGATTTCATCAGTATGTTCCGTAGATAATGACCTAAGTTGATTTGTGCTGCCATCCCATAACCAAAGTGAACCATCCTTATTGCCTATGGCAAGTGTCGGACCAATTAATGAAATCGCACCTGCTGTTGCGTTAAGTTTTGTAATCGTGTCAATATGCGTAGTTAATTTTTCCCAAGTTTCCGTAACATCTAACTGAACCTGTCCAGTGTTCTTTTTATGTATCTAAAATACGGTGCCACGATTATTCGTGCTCAGAAAGGTCTTCTCGGACACATATCGAATCTCAATCATAGGGTGTTCTGTCAATGTTGATTTAATTTTCCCAGTGTTAATGTCCCATAACTGTATTTCTGAGTCCATTCCTTGTATTTCAATGGCAAGCGTTTTTCCATCAGGAGAAAAGTCTTCTGAACCAATAATTTCACTATTTGAAGGTGGACTGAATTCTGGGGATGGAATTGTGAAAGTTGATATCAAGTTTCCTGTACTTGTGTCCCACAGTTGAAACCCCTTATCTTTACTTACAGTAGTAAACGTCCTGCCATCTGAAGAAAATTCACAACCATAGATTTCCCCTAGTTCACGTTCCGGTATAACGGCAGGTAGTTCACGCCCTGTGCTGACCTCCCAGAACCGAAGTTTACGGTATTCAGTTTTTTCGAATCTCCTTTTAGTTTTAGGATCCCTTGTCCTGCTTGTCTTAATTATTAGACCTACAAGTATTGTGCCATCTGGAGAAAAACTAAGCCCTTCAAGTGGAACTGGAACTGATGCAACTGTTCTTGTTGTTTCCAAATCAGGTGGAGCTGATTGTTCTGCGTTCTGTCCTAAAATATACATGTGTGTTGGATGCAGTTTTCCAGTATGAACATCCCTAAACGAATGGCTGCGTCTGACTCTCCATCAATAATCGTAATATTCGTATTGACCGCAGCAAAAGTTGTCCCATCGGGTGAAAGGAGAACCGCTACAAGAGGCTGATGTTTCTGCTCTACTGAGTCTGTTGATACCCTGACCCCAGCTTGAGAAGATTGGGCATCTTCTTTAAGTGGAGGACCACCTATGCGTCCCGAAACATCTGATAACAAGTTGCCAGAATTCATATCCCACACCTTAATCCTATATTCAGGTGCCCCTTCTAAAACCGTAAGGCTTTTTCCATCTGAGGAAAAAGCCAAATCCCTGATTCTTGGACCACTAAAATTGTTGACATTTCCTTCTTTATTTGTCGTAAGTGTGTAACGTTCGGTGTAGGTTGATACATCAAAAATTCTAATTGTTTCATCCGTACTTGCACTGGCAAGTAATTCACCATTTGGAGAAAATGCTAAACCGTGGACTTTAAATGGGGCATCGAAAGTTGAGGACACTGATGTGGTAAACCCTTCTCTATATCCAGGAAGTAGCGCGAGTTCTTTACCACTCCCGGCATCATATATCCAAATCCCTACTGTACTTGCTACGGCAAGTTGCGAACCGTCTGGAGAGAAGGCAATAGTAGTTGTTTGCCCCTTACCGAGACGAGTTTTAGCACCATTAGGTAACCCCATGTTGTATATTCTTGGGAATATCCATTTGACGAGGACAATATTAAAATTGACAGGAATGCGCAAACTAAAATTCTCATTGTTTGTTTCCTTTGTGGAACAAGCGAAAGAATGTTATCAAGCAACCATCTTTCTCAAAATCAACAAAAATTCTGATTTCATGCCATCAGGGTTCTTATTCTTTCGCACACCGAACAGTTGTCGCGTTTTTATTTTATCTTCATAGACTTTTTCAAACCTGTAACCGCGTTCCGTAAAGTATTCTGTCAGGATTCTCCACAACTCAACCTCTATCCCATCAATGCGGGGATTGCCGACAAAAACACAGGCAGCAGCATTCGGTTTCAATCGGTTCATTGTATTTTCAAGGGCGTTTATCGTATGACAAAAATAGGAGTCAAGTCGCTTATGCAAGTCTGCACGGGTGAGTTGATCTCTAACTTTATCTAATGTTAGCGTCCGAATGATACGGTCTGCTTTCCGATACGGGATTTCAAGACGTGATAATTCCTTTATTTCCTCATCTGTATGTCCTAACCAATAGAGGTCCATCTTTGTAGAACGGATATATTCCTGTGCCTGGAGATAGGGCGGCGATGTGATTAATGCATCACATTCACGCGGTACAGCGATATAAGAGGAATCAACACCTCCCTGAAACTCAACCTGATTTTGATGGTGTTGCGTGTGCATCACAAATTCATTAATATTTCCTAACGTTTTCAATGCGTGGTCGTAAACTATCTCTATTAATTGGTCTTTCCAATTTTCGCTGAGTAGTTCTTCTATCGCTGCTAATTTTCGTTTGGATCTGGCTAATTTGGGTGTTCTGTGTTCAGTGTAAGAGAAACGTTTGCTTACCTTCAACAGTGCTGATTTAATAATGTTGGAATAGATACTATCTTCTATGCTGTAGATGAAACCCCAATATTGCGATAGCAGCTCCAAAATTTCAGGGGCGTACCAGTATTCTACGTTGGACCAGGATGGGATAAAAGGGGGCTTTTCATTTTCTTGCATGCCATCCAGCAGTTTAAACATAAGTTCTTTATGCAATTGTTCTTTTCCACGATATACCTTGAGTGGCATGATGTGATTCAAGAGTAGATTGAGATCAAGTAGGACGGCATTACGTTTACATAGGTACGTCTCAACGCCTACAGTTCCTGAGCCTGCGAACGGATCCACAATCCAATCCTCTTCCTTTGTGTAGGTGTTGATTGCATACCTGACAACTTGGGGGATAAATTTTGCCGGATAGGATACGATGGCGTGTGTTAAATAGCCGGTATCGGTGATTTCTGGCACTAACTCACGGAATGAGACTAATTCTGTCCTGTCAGATGTTGCGTTATCTTTTGGGACTTCAAACTCGGTATCTATGGGAAAAAGCGTGATTTGTTCTTCCATATTGCGGTTTTTCACCATTGATTATGGGTAACATAACCTAACACGTAGATCACTCAGATTATAGTGGGTTTTACAATTAACTTGACATTTTGATAGGTAGGAAGGAACTCCGATTCCCGATTACTAACGGCTTAGTCGCGATTCGGAGATCGCTCCTACAGAAGATGTGTCAACATATTTCTATAATTCACTATATAAGAATATCTACGTAAGAACCGTTAGAGACCTTCCAATGCACTGATAATAGAGGCAGCAGAACTTCTTGAATACGCAGAATCAAGAGATACATACCCAATCGTCCCATCCGTCTTAATGATAAAGACTGAAGGTCGGGGAAAATTGGTGTTACCTTGATCAACAACGTTGTAATCAGAGGTTGTGCTTAGTCCGCTATCAGATAGCACAGTGAACGTAAGGCTAAGATCATCAACAGTATTCTTGGTTTCAGTGACGGTATCAGCACCAATAGCGATGAGCGAGCCACCTGCTTCAGAGATTTCATCTGAATTTTCTTGCAACTCACTGAGTTGCCCACGGCAATAAGGTCACCAGTTGCCCCTAAAAAACACGATGACTATATTACTGCTACCGATGCTGTCCGAAAGGGTGTAGTTGTTTCCATTACCGTCAGGCAACGTAAAATCTGGTGCTTTGATGCCGATACTTAAGCCTTCGCCTGGATCCAGTGTCTCTGGCGGAGGGGGTGGTGCAGGAGCTGATTCGGTTGTGAAGGTGATACTCACTTCCGTTTCGTTACCAGTGCTGTCTCTGACAGTACCCGATATTTTATACGTAGTATCGTGGTTGAGTTCTTGACCGGCATTTGCGGTCAGAGTGATTGTATTGCCATCAATGCTTGCTGTCCAACCGACATCTACACCGCTTTGCAATAACATAAGTAATCCGCTGCTAATCGGTTCGCTGAAGTAGACTGTGATACCAT
>JAPPMR010000770.1 GCA_028818995.1 Candidatus Poribacteria bacterium
CATTCCGGGGTGGCATACTCAAGATGCCCCATGTCTATGTAGAGTCTGCCACCGTTGAAGAGGAAACCGCCGTTGCCGGGTGGTTCACCCCAATCGCGATAGTGGAGATCGGGGATGCCGAGTTCAAGTGTTTTAAAAACATAGTCTCTGACGCGCGCAGCGACACCTTCAGGTGAAACTTTGACCCGTTGTGTTTGTATCGTCTCAGACTGAATCATGCATCCGAATTCGGTCTCGATTCCCATTATTCTGTGTGTCACGGGGTTGTTCCTTAATTGGCTTTCGGCTATCAGTAATCGGCTATCGGTAATTCGTTTCGATTTTATCAGAAGTTAATTTACATTACGCGCTGCTTGAATTTCATCCTGAGTTAAGAGACGGAATTTGGTATCTCCAAATAGGGTAGAATCAAGCACACCTACCTCAATTTCTCCATTTTCTAATTCCGTGTTGATAATTTCGTCTATCTGTTCGTCTGTTACTTCTGTATCGTCTTCTGCCTCTTCAAAACGTTGGCTCAATTCTCTGCCAACTGCCCATGTTTTGAGTGCTAACTGAAGTGCAGTGGGGAGATCCGGTTTCGCATCGTTTTGTTCGGAGGCAAGGTAGTTTTGCATCGCGTCTTCAATTTCTGTGGTGCCGCCAATTACTGCTGCTTCTTGTTGGACTTTAACGTTGCCATCGTAGTTTATATGTGTAAAATGCGTTGCGGCATCGCCATTTCCGATTTCAACGAGGAGCATTTTTATAATGTATGCTTCACCGACTATTGCCTCAAACGCTTGTTTGAAGGTATGTGCTAAAACATAATGGGTTAATCGGTGGAGGTTTACATCCTCGGTAGCACTCTGAAAGGCTTGGACGCTTGCAGTATCTGTCACGAGCATTCGGAGACGTTCAATGTCAGCAGGATGTCCAATAGCGGAAAGTGCAATTCTATCATGAACCTCAAAAATTTTCTGTGCCCCTTTACTTACGGTCAATAGGAGGCTACCGTGTGTATACGGTAGTCCAACGACGGGACTTCCGAGTCTGAGTTGGTCTTCTATATAATCGCGTCGGTCCTGAATTGCTTCAATCCAACGATACGGCAGATCGCGCATTAATTAAGTAACCTCCGCGTAACATTCTGCTAAGTATTGGTCAGAAAGTGTTTCTATTCCTTGTCGCGTAATAGTTTTGAGAGTGGGAAAAATCTCGGCTTTTGCGTTGTATCCGCTGGTGGCTGCATCGTATTCACTTGCTGTATCAAGTAATCTTAAAATAGTGACGGTTGCTTGTTGTTGATCCATATTCTCTAACTGGGTTTCACCCCATCGGTCAAGATAACGTAACACACCTCGAATCCATATTGAACCGGAACCCGTCGTTGCGAAATCCACGTTTTCAAAGTGTGCACCGAGTGCATCGTAGAAGTAGATTTTACCGCCGTTTTCCGATTCGTCAGTTTGTGGCGCGTACAAAGCAAAGATAGGAATCACCGCACCAATGCCTTGCATTGCCATGGGGAGGTTTTCACGAATAAGCCGTGAAAGCGTCCGCAGCTTTCCTTCAACACTGAGTTCTTGGAGTTGGCTACGCCGAAAATATTGGAACGAGTGTTTTAAGACGCGCGCGATCTCATAAGCCATTGCTGGTGCGCCAGAGATGGCGAGAACAGAATGTGTATCAATCGGAAGGACTTTCTCAGCACGGTCATGAACAACGGCAGTGCCAGCGGTTGCGCGCCTGTCACCTGCGATGATAATGCCTTCATTGTAACGCATCGCGACAACCGTCGTGGCTTCCGGAATTTCTAATGTTGTACCGTAGGTTACTTTTTCCTGTGATGGTAGCTGAAAAGCTTCATGACTTAATGCTTTTGCATTAGGTCCACCAGACGTTTCACCATCAACTTGCAAGGTGTCCTTGTGTTTTAAAAGGCTGAGAAAGTCGCCTTTATGGTTCATTATTCCCCCGTTCTTTGACGGTATCGCCGGGATTGGTCTTTGTCTACACGGCGCATCCGTTTGAGAAGTTCTTGTGTATCTGGTCTATTAACATCGGGGCGTTTAGGAGCGTTGCTATCGTCTCCACCATCGCCGGGTTCCACCGGCTTGACTGGTCTTTGCTTGCGTTCAGGGAAGTAGGCAATCTTGTCTTTCATTAGAATATTCTCCTTAATTTGCTTGTGGAAGTAGTTTCTGAATTACATCGTTTCCACAAGTAGGATTATTGTAAACCAAGTTTCTCAACGAGGGTTTGCGGGTTAGGTGATAGGTCAAGTGCTTCATTATATTTACGTGCAAGTTCAGGGTTTGCAAGCGAGTTCATATTAACAGTAACAGGTTTGCCTTTAATATCGAAAGTAATACTGTCCCATTGGACAGTTTTGATGGCGTCTTCGAACTTGTTGAGCGATTTGCCACGGAAATAAGCACGTGTGTTCAGTGGGGGTGTGTGCATAGCGGTATGGATCTGTTCATCCGTTACAACCTGTTGCATCTGTAATCCGTAGAATAACCCCTCTTCAAGGTTAATGTTATGGTATTCTAAATCAATACTCTGTAGCCAAGGGTCGTCCCACTCAATATTTTCCGATTCAACAAAGGTTTCCAGCAACCATTTTTTAGCAACCCAATCAATACGATCAGTAAGTGTCATTGGGTCATTTTCAAGGGCATCAAGTGTTTCTTCCCAATGTATCAAGACCCAATCAGTGTTGCTATTTTGGTTTGCGAGATGTTTTTGAGCAAGTGCGAGATACTCGCGTTGATGGTCAATAGCACTAATCAGTTTGCCATCAACTTTCTGTAGCATCCATCGATACGTCTGGTCGTGCGAAATTGTCTTGATAGTATCAATTGGATTCGCGATTGCAAGCGTTTTAGGTATGAGTCGTTGTTCAATTAGATCAATCACAAGCGCTGTTGTTCCGATCTTGAGCGCCGTTGCGTACCCGGACATATTTGCGTCACCGACGATTCCGTGAAGTCTGCGATACTTAGCAGGATCAGCGTGCGGTTCATCTCGAGTGTTGACGATAGGACGTTTGTGCATCGTATCCACACTCGCTTCAACGTGAAAGAAGTCTGCACGTTGCGTGAGTTGGAAATGCCCGGGTGTTGCGAGTCCTGCTTCGGTTTCAATACCTATCTTGCCCGCTCCAGCGAAAATTTGTCTTGTAACGAAAAACGGAAGGATGCAAGTTTTGAGGTAATCAAAAGGCACTTCACGATCCATCAGATAGTTGTCATGGCACCCGTAACTATGTCCGTAAAAATCGGTATTGTTTTTATACAAGATAACGCGTTCACCAAGCTCTTGACTACGGCTTTCAGCACATTTTTGGAGGATCCGTTCCCCTGCTTTATCGTGTGCGACGAGGTCAAAAAGGTTCTGACACTCCGGTGTTGAATATTCTGGATGTGCGTGGTCGTTGTAAAGTCGCGCACCATTGATAAGGATACGGTCGCTCTTAATCTCGCGGAAGGAACGACCCGGTTCCTTCGCAAACCGCTCCTTGTCCTTTTTTTCTTCCTCCACTTCATCAGGATGGTTATTAAGCTGCTTTGCTCGGAAACCGCGTTCATCTCGAAACGGATCCTCACCATCATAATCCCAGAGAGGCAAGAACGGATCGCGCCGATAATTTTTTATAAGCTCTATGGATTCCTTAACGGGATCAATTTGTTCAGCACTTTCAAGTGTGATACCGTATTCGGTTTCGATTCCAAAAAGTCTGTGCATTATTTACTTTCTATTATATCCAGACAGTATGTGTTGAACTCTACGATAAAAGGTAGAGAATTAAATCACCGGACTCGGTGTTTTTCGAGACTCTTTCTTTTCAGACTGAATAGGTGTAACTTTGACAACATTAACAGGATCGTAGTCAAGAAGTTTAAGCCAATCCTCAGTAGCCTCAGTAGGCGGGAAAATATCATTTTCGCTATATTCGGCGTTGAGTGCATCTAAAAGGTCGTCTAAGGAGATACCGGTCTCCGTATTCGGGTCAGCAATGGCGCGTTTCATTGCAGTTTCTTTTGCCCTCTGAACAATAGACTCAACGATTGCACCGCTACAGAGGTGCCCACGATAAAGAATGTCGCGCCTACCGCTGCGAAGAGCAACTTCAAGAAATCGGTTTTCTGTTGATTCGCGAAACATTTCATCGGTGACTTGTGTTATCAAGCTATCAATGACCTCTTTGTCTGCAGTCTCACCACCTTCCATTTCAATGGGAAGATCCGGGGTTAGGTAGATACTGAAAATATCTTTGGCAGCGTCTTTATTCGGACGAGTCACTTTAATTTTTCTATCAATTCGTCCTGGTCGAAGAATAGCGGGGTCAATTAAGTCTGGTCGGTTGGTTGCTAAAATGATGACAACCTCTTGCAACGGTTCAATACCGTCCATTTCTGCGCAGAACATCGGAACTAACGTGTTGGAAATGCTATGTGATCTCATCGCACGCCGTGTTCCCAATATGGACTCTGCTTCATCAATAAAAACAAATGCAAGTTTACCTTCAGCTCGTTTTTCGCGTGCAGCCAAAAAGATTTCTCGGACTTTCCGCTCAGATTCACCGAGCCACATATTGAGGATCTCAGGACCTTTAATATGTAGAAAAGTCCCTTCAATCTCTTCACC
>JAPPMR010000076.1 GCA_028818995.1 Candidatus Poribacteria bacterium
TGGCGAGGTTTCCTAACCTCGCCAAATTACCCAATTTATTTTTTAATCTTCATACGGAACTCAAGAGGTGTTGATAATTTTTCTATAAACATAGCGTTCCTACGGAACTCAAGAGGTCCGAGACGCTCGGTAAACCTTAATTCAAATTAAATCATTATAATATAAACGCCAATTTACGTTATTTTCAGTTAATGTTTTGGTTTAGCAAGTGCTATTATCGCAAGGACAGCACCTACAAAAAATGATCCGACAACTAATACGATAACAAGTTCTAAAGGACCTATGCCTATCATCATTTTAAGTCTCCTTTTTAGCAAATTCTGTGTAAACTTAATTGTGCTGGGTTAGTTTTCTTTCCAACGTTTGACCGCATCTAATTTCGCCTGCTGCCAATCTGTCCAGTCTTTTTTGCCTTCATACCGGACAACGTCGTGAATCGTAGCGCGCGGTTGATAGGTAATATAGTTTCCCGTGTGCCATGCAAGATTCCGATAAATCATAAAATCTCCCGGTCCCAAATGCACTTGAATCGCACCCGGAAACTGCTGACAATGTTCTAAGTAAAGCCGTTCTGCCTCAACATTAGATTGTCCTTCAGTAGGTTTGCGCAATGTAGGATCACCAGTTGACTGCTCTTCTCCGGGCATGTCCCACTGCCGAAGGTGGCTGCCGGGAACAAACCAGGTGCAAGAATCCGCGTAGATCGCACAGTTGACCTGATTGAAGTGGCGCAAGTCATGCCACACTTCTGCAAGTTTTGCGTTTACGGTTTCATCACGTGCTTCAGGCGGCACTTCAACCACACCATCACGATGCCAACCGACATGCCAAGGATGTTCAAGAGGCTCAACGAGCAATCCCATAATATCAACATGTCCGTGCGTATAGTCATCACCAAGTAATTTCTGTACAGCGTCTTGAAGTTCAGGCAGTTCTGTGTAGTCATAAAACGGTTTCAATTCTAAATCGTCACTGTAGTTTGATAACGGTTGAATCCGCTGTGTCTGTGGTCCATTGAATTTGTGTGCTAAGTGGCGTGCTTTTTCGGCCTCTCTGCGTAAATCGGTAAGCAGGGATGGCGGCACAATCCCTCGAAAAATCAGAAATCCTTGCGAGAGATATTCATTGACCATATAATCTTGAAATTCAAATGCCATTTTATTCCTAATACGATTTGTTGTGAGTTTTCGACCCATTCTTCACAATTTGTTACTGCTAATCAAGTGATAACTTACGCATTGCAGCAAGATATAACGCTTTGCTTTGATTATCAAACGGTCCTGGCTTGGATCGGTTTTCTGGAAAGTGCGAAAACAGTTTCGCTTCACTGACTTCGTTAGTATCCAATGGGGTGCCTAACTTTTGGATTTCTCCCAAATAAGCGATTCCCCAATATTCAAGGTTGAACATAAAGCAGTGGAGGTGACACAACACTTCAAAATTTTTCAAAGTTGCCCCTGTTTCCTCCATGAGTTCACGATGTAAAGTTTCTTCAACCGTTTCCCCAGATTCAACGCGTCCACCAGGTAAAACCCAAATATTTTCATCACGCCATTTGCAGAAAAGCATGCGATTTTGTTGATATGCAAGACAATTGACGAACTTAATTTGCCCTACATTTTTTGGAGGATCTCCAAAATAGAGCAACATGTATCCGTTTTGTTCCTCAATCCTTTGGACCATTTTTCCACCTTAAACACATACAAAACATCTGACAAAATAAGTTTAGTTTGAGTATTGTAGACTCACGGTTATAGCCATCTGTAGAGTCAGCAATTTAAGTTGTTGCAGGAGATATTCAGATAGCGTTCTATGTTGACTTGATAAAGTTTGACTGAAACTTAGATGAGGTTTGAAAAACCCTTAATTATTGTACTACAACCCGTATTTCTATGTCAAATAGAAACGTATGTGCTGATATGTTTTTCCTTGACGATAATCTTATGCTATGTATAATGAAATTCAGTACCGTTTACGAGGAGAAAGCATGCACACTGAGCGTCCCAATTTGCTATATATTCATTCTGATCAACACGATCCTTATGTTACTGGGTGTTATGGAGACCAATTGGTACAAACTCCGAACCTTGACAAACTCGCTGCAGAAGGGATTGTGTTTGAAAATACCTACTGTCCGTCACCAATCTGTGTGCCTTCCCGTATGTCAATGTTGAGTGGTCGATATCCTTATGAAAATGGCGTGTGGACAAATAGCCATATTCTTGATTCTGGGATTCCGACATTTGCACATGCGATGGGTGCTGCTGGGTATGACCCTGTTCTCATTGGGCGAATGCACGCTTTGGGGCCTGATCAGCTGCACGGTTATACTGAACGTCTTGTCGGTGACCACGGGCCAAATCATCCAGGTGGACGCGGTGTAGACCATGGCGAGTTGTCTGGAACAGCGGGACCGGCACGGGTGAGTCTACAAAAATCGGGGGCAGGACAGAGTGCTTACCAAGTTCATGACGAAGATGTAACGGCTGCAACAGTAGATTATCTGAATCGGCTTGGCGTTCAGAAAAGAGCAGGATTGCTTGATACGGCTTTTTCAATTTCTGTCGGATTTATGTTACCGCATCAACCTTTTGTTGCGCGTCATGAAGATTACCTACTCTATGAAGAGCAAATGACGATGCCGCAAAACCCAAAACCTTTTTCAGACGAATTGCATCCCTACTTCCGATGGTGGCGTGAAAAGTGCGGCATAATTGAGGTTTCGAATGATGAAATTCTTCGTGCACGCACGGCATATTGGGCGTTGGTTACACGGATGGATATAATGATAGGGCAGATTTTAACCGCGCTCAGAGAAAACGAATTGGATCAAAACACGATTATACTTTATAGTTCTGATCATGGCGAACAAGTTGGTGAGCATGGACTTTGGTGGAAACAGACATTTTATGAACACTCTGTGAAAGTGCCCGCAATCTTATCGTGGCGTGGTAACTTACCAGAAGGTGTTCGGTGTAATCGTGTTATCAGTTCACTTGATTTGAATGCGACAATGATTGGTGCTGTCGGGGCACCGCCTTTGCCTAATTCTCGCGGGAGAAGTGTCCTACCGCTTTTCCAAGACGAAGATACGAAGTGGGAGGATATCGCATTCTCCGAATTTTGCACCAATGAAGAATGCTACCATCGGATGGTTCGTTATGAAGATTGGAAACTGAATTACTATCACGGACACCCATCGCAGCTATTTAACTTGTTGGAAGACCCGAATGAGTTGCATGACCGATCAGATGACCCAGCATGTCAGGACATTTTGGAGGCATTGACCGAGAAGGTTTTGGACGGTTGGGATCCAGATCATATTGCTGTTCAAATGGAGGCTAAACGCGCCGATATACAAGTTCTTGGTCAATGGGCACGCAGCACACAACCTCCTGACCAGTACCGATGGAATCTTTTACCAGAGATGGATTATTTGGATTGAGAGAATATTGCAGCACCCGTTATTGAAATTGTTGCATTGAAGTTTAATATGTGGAGAAAACTTGGGAGTGTTTACACATAACTAAAAATCTTGTTTATAAACAGCAACATGATGATGCACCACTATCTGCGGAGGCAGATGAGGAGGAAGAAATGGAGAATTATCCACAATGGAATCTACCAAAAGAAGCGAAAATGCGTTTAGGTAAGGGCGGTATGAGAGGTATTCAGTTTTCGCCAGATGGCACACAACTTGCAGTGCGCAGCTCTGTCGGTGTATGGTTATACGATGTAGAAACGGGCAAGGAGATTTCCTTATTTCCAGATATATCTGGCACGCTTACATTTTCCTCTGATGGACGATTTCTCACAAGCGAAAAAGGAGTTTGGGAAATCGCTACAGGACTCAAAGTTTCACAGCACGATGCCCTGCCTGATGTTGAGGTGGCATGGTTTTTGAAAGACCGTAATACGTTTGTCAGCATGGGTGAATCCAAAGACACAATTAGCATACTAAATTTTGAAACTGGACAGAGGACTACCACTAAAATTGGAGAAAGACCTGGTTATGCTCATCTTGAAAACTATGCGCTTACAGAAGATAAAATTGCAATTGGAAGTCGAGATGGAAGGCTTGAGTTGTGGGATATAAGGACAGGCAAGAAGTTATCTACGCTCAGGGAACAAACAGAAAGGACGATTAATTTTCGAATTGGGGTGCCGCAAGAAAATCATTCTGTATCATTGGCATTTACCGCTGATGGTGTAAAACTCGCCAGCGGAAATCTGGATGGAACGGTGCAAATATGGGATACCATCACTGGAGAAGAACGAATTTTCCTAAATAAGTCAATGGACAAAATGAAGATGTTATTTCATTCTCCAGATGGGAATTTGCACACACATGAGCCATGGGAAAAGAGTAGTCCAGGTAGACCTACAGTGTTAGTATTCTCTCCAGATGGAAATATGCTGGCTATAGGAAATATCAATAGTTCTATTCAACTGTGGAATATCGTAACAACTGAATTGATCACCACCTTTACTGGGCACACAAGTAATGTTTCCAGATTGGCATTTTCACCAGATGGTAACACACTCGCAAGTGGAAGTTCAGATGGCACCATCCGGTTCTGGGATATTGAGACGAAAAAACCTCGCCAGACCAGCATTACTGGACATGCGTGG
>JAPPMR010000402.1 GCA_028818995.1 Candidatus Poribacteria bacterium
GATTTCCAATAAACGCCGATAACCTGCTTTCACTTTACCAATACCATCATCAGTCCCATAATATTGAGCCCATGTCCAAATAAGTTGCGTGTGAAAATCATCGGGGTTCTCATCAACGGCTTGCTGCGCATACTGATTTATATGTTCAGTGCGTATATTATGTGCCATCAGATACTTGGCAGCATTCAAAGGGGTCATGCCTTCGGTCATGATCTCTGCACGAAAGTCTGCTAATTCCGCATCAGTTTCTCGGCTCATGCCATCCAGGCGTCTTTCTGATGTTACGCCTTCTGCTCTTTTCTTGAGTTTATAGAAATCTTCTCTTTGGCGTTGTTCATATCGCGCCCATTTCTCCGCATGATTAGGGGCTACAGGTAAGGTCTTTTGCGGCATTTCCTCAATTTCCCATTCATATTCAAATTCGGGTATCCATAGAAAATCACCATTAATGCCGCCCACATAGTCGCTTGTGGGTGCTGTTCCTGTTACCGTTAGGTCTTCATAAGGATTGTCGGGTGGATATAAGGTGGACGGCACCGTTTCCGCTTGTGCTTTTTCTGACAACGTTATCTCAATCTGTGTATCGGTTGGCACCTCAACTTGTTCGGGTGGTTTCTGTTTATCCCCATTGCATCCTGCTAATAGGATAACGGCTATCATTAGTAAAACTGTAAGGGTTTGTACACGAAGTTTCATTGTAGTTCTTCTATTGTTTGACCTGCTGAGTCACAATACTTTATGTGTTCAGATTAGCAACTGTATAGTTCGGTGCTTCCTCTGTAATATCAATATCGTGCGGATGACTTTCTCTGTAACCACTGCTTGTCATACGAACAAATTGGACATCTCTACGTAACGACTCAATATCAGGCGTGCCACAATATCCCATAGCGGATCGTATCCCACCCACTAACTGATAAACATAGTTACTCAGTTTGCCTTTATGGGGAACTCTACCTTCAATACCGCGAGGCACCAGTTTTGCCATCTCTTCGTCACTCACCTGTTCTCCAAGAGCATCCCCTCGTTTTCGTAAAGCCCCCAGTGAACCCATCCCACGATGGATCTTGTATGTTCTGCCCTGATAGATAACTGTAGAGCCAGGGCTTTCATCTGTCCCCGCAAGTAAGCTACCAATCATCACAGAACTTGCACCTGCACCGATTGCTTTCGCTATATCACCAGAATAGCGGATACCACCATCAGCAATGATCGGCACATCTGCTTTATCTGCTTCCTGTGCGCAATCATAAATTGCCGTGATTTGTGGAATACTGACACCAGCCACCACACGTGTCGTGCAGATAGACCCAGGACCGACACCAACCTTCACAGCATCCGCACCAGCGTCAATCAAACTTCGCGTCGCTTCAGGGGTAACAACATTCCCCGCAACAAGTTCAACATCTGGAAACTCTGATTTAATATACTCTGTTGACCGAACTACATTTTTGGAATGACCATGTGCCGTGTCTAACACAAGCACATCTACTTCCGCTTCTACCAACATCTCAACGTCTTCCAAAGCGGTTGATGGCACAATCGCTGCACCAACCCGCAACCGCCCCCTCTCATCCTTACACGATTGTGGAAACATCTGCACTTTATCTATATCTTTAATTGTGATTAATCCACATAAACGGGATTCGTTGTCAATAATAGGTAATTTTTCTTTTCTATGTTTATGGAGTACCTGTTTCGCGTTTTCAAGTGTAACGCCTGGGGAGGCAGTAATCAATTTGTCGGCAGGTGTCATACGGGCAGTAATCGGAAGATCCAGGTTTTCCTCATACTTCAGGTCTCGGTTCGTAATTAAACCGACAAGGTAACCATCTTCAGTTACAATAGGCACACCACCAATGCGGTAACGAGCGGTTATTTCAAGCGCATCACGAATCGTTTTATCTTCTGTTAGTGTAATCGGATCATTTATCATTCCACTTTCAGAACGTTTTACCCTGTCAACTTCAGATACCTGTTCCTCAATAGAACAGTTGTAGTGAATTATGCCGATACCACCCTCCCGCGCAATCGCAATCGCAAGAGTAGATTCAGTGACGGTATCCATCGGGGCACTACTGATAGGAATATTAAGACGGAGATTCCGCGTCAACTGCGTGCTTGTATCAACGTCATCAGGTAGCACACTCGATTCCGCAGGAATGAGCAAAACATCGTCAAAAGTTAACCCTTCTTTTTCAAACTTCGGGGGGAAATCATCGGAAATTTTGGTGTCCATCGGAATCATCTCCTTATGATGCAAATTGAGGTGGGTGAAAAGACTTGTCAATTTTATTTAAAAACACGCCTTGCCAATTGTAAAATATTATAGCATATTCTCCCTTTTATGTCAAAATATTTTTGGTGTTTTGAGAAGCTAAATGGCATCATCAGTTAAGTTCGTAGGTCGGGTAGAGCGTTAGCGACACCCGACATGTTTCATCAGTTCGTAGGTCGGGTTTCAAAAGTGAAACTACCCGACAATTCTCCGACCTACGTGTGATCTATTCCTTACCTATATTTGAATCAAATATAATATCTTCACCAGAACCCCACATTTTATCATACAAACCCAACTTGACATAACGGTGGAAACTTGAATACTCCCAATCCTTTGGAGAAGCCACTAAACCGTGTTTAACTGGATTGTAGTGTATATATTCAATATGTTTAATATAATCATCTTCGTCTCGAATCGTGTGTTCCCAAAATTTGCGCTGCCAAAATGCACGCTCACCTTTATAACGACGCGATTTGGAAATAACTGCTTCATACTTAGTTTGACAATAACGACTGAAGTATTTTTTAATTAGTTGCCATCGCATTGAGTAATTATGGTCACCTTCAGGCAATGTCCAGATGCAGTGTAGGTGATCTGGAATCAATACTATAGCATTGATTTCTACTGGATGCCGTTGCATCGTATGTCGGAACGCTTGCCTAAGTAGTTTTACATTTTCTGGAATACAAAGAATATGTCTTCTATTGTAAGTGTTGACAGTGAAAAAGTATGTTCCGCCTGCGATTCTTGTTCGGCGATATCTCATGCACATTACCTTGATTGGTATTTAGGATGTCGGGTGTCGCAAGCGAAACCCGACCTACGAATTAATGCTACGAATTAATACCGGATATTACCTATTGTAAAAAAACACCAAATTTATATCAACAAAATTTTGTCTTAATAAATTCCGCACTTGTGCTAAAATATCTGAAACTATTAAGATAAAGGAGTTATTAAATGGATAACCTAAACGTTGGAATTGTGGGTCTCGGTTGGGTCGCTGGCGCACATATTGAGGCATTCAAAGCCGTTACTGGAGCGGATGTCACCGCTATCTGTTCACGCCGCGAACACGACGAATCTGTTTTAGCGGATACTTACGGCACACCGCTTAAGGCATATACAGATTATGAAAAAATGCTTGCTGATCCAGATATCCACATCATAGATATTTGCACACCGCACCCTTTCCATGCAGAACAGGCAATCGCTGTCGCAAAAGCAGGAAAACATCTTATCATTGAAAAACCGATCTGCATCACTTACGAAGATGCTTTAGCAATCCGCGATGCCGTGAAAACGACAGGTGTCAATGTATGCGTCTGTTTTGAGTGCCGCTACAGTGCACACTTCACTATGATTCGTTCTATAATTGACAACGGACTGCTGGGTGAACTACACTACGCAGAGGTAGATTACTACCACGGCATCGGACCTTGGTACGGGCAATATGAATGGAACATAAAAAAGGACTTTGGTGGCAGTACCTTACTCACTGCCGGGTGTCACGCACTTGACGCACTTCTCTTTTTTATGGATGGAAATGTTGAAGAGGTAACCAGTTATCATACGCAGTCCATCGGTGAAGCATTCCAACCGTACGAATACAAGACAACCAGTGTGAGCCTTCTTAAGTTTGAGGGGGGTCAAAAGATCGGTAAGGTCACTTCTTGTGTTGATTGTCTGCAGCCATACTATTTCCATATTCATCTTGTTGGCAGCGAAGGAAGCCTACTTGACAACCGCATCTATTCAGCGAAGATTAAAGGCATGGACAAAAGCAAATGGAGCAACCTTGAAACATCGCTCATTGACTCTGGTGATGTGAGTGATCATCCGTATGAACCGCAGTTCCAAGCGTTCATAGATAGCATTGGACGAAACGAACCGATGCCGTTGACCGATTTTGATACCGCCTTTGAAACGCATCGCGTTGTATTTGCCGCTGACCAGTCAGCTGAAGATGGGGGACGGACTGTCAAGTTGTCTGAACTTGCAATATAATCTATAGAATGCAGTTCGTAGGTCGGGTAGAGCGAAGCGAAACCTATAGGTGTAAAGTTAAGGATTTTTCCACGCAGAAAGCCTCTCCAGTCCCGTAGGGACGCAATGTTTATAGATATAATGTCATTCAGCACTTGAACCCCGTAGGGGTGGTATGTGTGTGCGAATCGCTTGCGATAAATATGTCGTTCCTACGGAACTCAAGAGGGGTGGTCTACATCTTTTCTATAAACATAGCGTCCCTACCAAATCAACGCCAAATGCGCTTTTTGGCATTTGTCGGGACTAAATATGGACAGTTTCAATCACCATAAGGGTTGAGAAGCACTCATAAA
>JAPPMR010000870.1 GCA_028818995.1 Candidatus Poribacteria bacterium
GAAGTGGATAACACAATCATTCTTTTACTATGTGGTGGTGATAAACCATCTCAGCAACGCGATATTGAACGGGCAAAAACATATTGGCAAAATTTCAAGGAGACGCAACGATGAAAAAAAAATCTGCTTGGCGTAAGTATCTGACTGAACGACTTTCCATGAACCGTGAAGAAACAGTCCATTTTCTTGATGGTGTGATGGAGGAGTTCCAAATCTATGAAAACTTTGCTACCGTGCTAAGTGCCCTTGAAGTTGTTATAGAAGCACAAGGCGGTGTTTCAGAGTTGGCAAAGCGAACCCACATGTCTCCAAATGCCTTGCAAAAGATACTCTCAAGTGACAAGGCACCGCATGTTGATACGCTCGGAACTATCCTCAATGCACTTGGATGTCGACTTTCAATTGTGACATTAGAAACTAAAAAACCTGATATTGAGCCTGCATCTGAAGATCAGAGTATTTCTGCTGCAGGATAACGTTTATCCCCTGGTGACACATCGGACGGGTCGTTTAGCATAGCCGTTTCTGGTGGAGGCATGATCTGGTTTTCGTCCACAGGATCATCCGTATCCGTTCTCCACTGCTCCAAACGTTTACGCATCTCTGCCAAAACATCCGCATAATCTGGATTTCCTGCGAGATTATGTGCCTCCGATGAATCAAAGACTATATCGTATAACCGCTCCGATTCGACAGGTTGATTTGTCCAATCATTCTCCAACATATAGGATTTACTGATACTGTCATCACAGTTCGGCAATGCCCACTGCTGTGCGTCATCATACCGTCGGATATATTTCCATCGTTTTGTTCGGATGGCGCGCTGTGGTTCATAACAGCAGTGATAATTGACTTCGGCAAAAACGGCATCACGGATATCATCAGTCTCATCACGGACAAGAGGAAGGACAGAATGTCCTTGTAACCATTCAGGTGGTTCAATCTCTGTCAATTCGCAGATAGTTGGAAACAGATCAATTTGGCTGACTAATCCATCAATCACTTTCCCACCACCAAACCCACCTGGTCCTCGGACAATTAACATTACACCGATGCCGTGATCCGTAACGTGGCATTTCATACGAGGAAAAGCGAGTCCGTGGTCTGTAGTGCATATCACGAGTGTATTCTCAGCAAGTCCGTTCTTCTCCAGCGAGTCAAAGACTTTTCCCATTTTCCAGTCGAGTCTGCGTGCTGCATCAATATATTCTGCCATATCCTGTCGGGTTAAGGGTGTATCAGGAAACGGTGCTGGCGGTTGGACATAGCGCGGGTCAGTTTTTTGTTCACCGTCTGGTGGTGGATCAAACCCTTTTGCTCGACGATGTGTTTCGCCAAACCCAATATCCAAGAAGAATGGTTCATTAGGTTTTTCGTCCAGAAAAGCACATGCGCGTTCTTCGGCACCAGCGTTACCGTTTTCTTGTGCTAAGATTCGCTGATAACCTGTGTCCTCCACGTTACGCACAACATGCTGGAAACCTGCTAACGCGGTAACGTAACCTGCTTCATTCAGCGTGTGCGGGATGAGGTGTTCTGGTACAGGTAAACTCCATCCGCGGTTTGCCAATCCGCCCATACCGCAGCTATGTGCCCACTGTCCGGTAAGCAAGGCTGCACGCGATGGTGAACAGGTTGGGTTTGCACAAAAGGCGTTTCGGAATAAGACTCCCTCTTCGGCTAATTTTTGGATATTCGGGGTCGGAATTGCATGCCCATAAGGCTGCACATATCTCCCCGTATCGTGAGAATGGATATAAATTATATTTGGTTTGTTCATATTATTATACCTTGAGGTGTTCCCATGCGGCATCTTCCTCTGGGCGAAGCCAATGTTCAGCAAGAGCATCCTCGCTTAACAGAGCTGTTTCAGATACATCAGGTTCCTCGCTAAAAATTATCACAAACGCCCGTTCCGGTTTGGACAATTGAATTGGTTCAAGTAATTTCACATTGCCCTGTTTATCAATTGTGGCTTCAACAGTTTTTAACATGGCTACCTCATTTCTTTTATTTGCAAGGTCTATGTAAGTCTTTAAAAGATAACGACTAAAAATTACTTACTTGTCAAATGGATAAATTGAGTATACTCCAAAACCGTAGTAATGTCAAGGATTCTTGTACCTATCGAATTAACTATCTTTTGCGTTTGGGAAGACTCTATCTTATCAAACCAGCATGAAAAGAACACTGTGAGAATTTTTATGCACAGTTCAATCAATAAGAAGAATTTGGAGAAACTTCCCATGTTGAATAGATTTCGTAATGTTGTTACACTTTTACTTGTTTTCAGTTTTACGGCAGGGCTATTAGGTGATGAATCAGAGATTATCCAATATTTTCCAAATACACTTGGAAGTTATTGGGTCTACAAAGACCAAGACGGAAACGAATTAACGCGTCGTGCTATTGAAGACGAAGAGGTTGCTGAGAAGACATACCATGCCTTCAGTTATGAACCCGCTATAGAAGATTGGGTAGGTTACGCTTATCACATTCAACCTTTCCTTTATCAACTTGAGGAAAAGCAGATTACCTTCTTTGTCGGTGATGAGATAAAGAAAACAATCAAGGCACGTCTTACCAAAGAGATAAAAACTACAATTGAAACGATGAAAAAAACAGCGCCTCCCGGAGCGGATACATCCTCTTTTGATCTCAACTACGATGTGAAAGTGGAAGCACAAGACCATTTCCACCTGCTGCCGATACCTGTTACCTTTAACGAAGAGTGGGATGCAATGGAGATAAATGCAACATTAACGTTATCGGAACCTGGAGGTGGAGATCTCGGCACAGGTCATTTCACTATATCTGAAAGCGGAAATGTTTTAGGCACGGAAACCGTTGAGACACCTGCTGGCACTTTTGAGGACTGTTTGAAAATTGAATATCGGACAGAATCAGAACTTCTACTGACACCACCCTCTGAAACGGATCCGCCCGGTGAATCTGTTACAACGTTGTGGTTGGCACCGAACGTGGGAATTGTAAAATTTCATCAAGAAGCTGAAGGGACGTTTTCGAATACTATACCACAGTTGAAGTCTTCACCCACGGTCAGGACGCTTGAATTAACGAAATACAAAATCGAATCTGATGATTCAGAAAAATAGCTAATACCCATTCCGATTACCTTTGCATTACTTCCTGCTTCGCTTTGTTGATTTCCGTCAACAAGTTCATTGAATGTAATGACTCTTCCTTGTTGTATTGCGGACACTGATATAGGCCAGCGGCAAGGCAGCGGTGGATGGCTTGTGCTTGATAGATGAAACCGTGCTGATTCGGAGAAGCGGTTGCCATACGTGCGGAAATCGGTATAGGATACTCAAAGTGCTGAACCGGTGCTGGCGTATTGTTGCCTCTATATTGTGAGGGGACGCCGTTGGGTGGTGGAATTCGGATTGAGATGCGGGTTGGACAGTGTGCGGGTCGTTCAAGGGTAATTCGTCCCTCTGTTCCGATGAGTTCGGTCACCTCTGGGAGTTCACAGTTTTTCGGTGGAAACGTCAGCACTGCACATTTTTCCTCACCATATTCAATGATTGCACCGCTGACTTTACGACCTAATGCGGTAACTGCAGTTGGGACCGCTGCGGCACCAAAAGCGAGGGGTCCTGCTTGGATAGCATAAATTGGATCAAAGAAGTCAGACTGCACAAGCACAACCTCGCCAATAGTGCCTGCCTCAATTGCAGCACGTGCATGCTCTACTGCTGGAAAAAACCGAGTCCAAACACCGTCCTGGAGCATAACATCTTTCTCTTCTGCTGCCGTATACATCGCTTGTGCATCAGCGATGTTCTCAGCAAGCGGTTTCTCACATAGCACGTGCTTGCCTGCTTCAATCGCAAGGAGGGTGTGTTCTTTGTGCAGTCTCGTAATTGTACCAATATACACGATGTCTACATCATCGGATGTTACCATTTCTGTGTAGTCGCCATACGCAGACGCAATCCCGAATCGTGTGGCAAATTCCCTTGCTCTATCAATTTCGCGTGCTGCTACAGCGGTAACCGTTGCGCCTGCACATGCTTGTAAGCACATCACCCACTGTGCAGAGATTCTACCTGCGCCGAGAATACCCCAACGTAATGGAAATGCAACATCTGTAGCATCAGTAAGTTCCTGGCGAATATCCAACGGTGTTGTGAGAGGTGAATTGCTTGATGTAGAATTCACAGTGTACCCCTTTAATTTTTTAATGTGCAGATAACATGTATTCCCTAATGAAACCGTTGATGAACTCAAGCTATTGTTCTGATATGTAAGAGTATATCAGATTTCTATTTCTTTGCCACCTACATTCTTCTGAATTCTCCACAGAGCCATTCAATTGTCGAGTTTTCCCTTTAATTATATTGTCCGAGGGAATTCCGATTCCCGACTATCATTATGTTTTGTCGCTTTTTCTGCAAACTTATTGTCAATATATTGGATATCTATTGCTCCTAACGTCACAAAAACCTATGATCACTCCACAGAACTTGGTATAATATCAGTATGAAAAGAGAAAACCGACCCCCAAACACACCGAAAATCGAAAGTAACTCTCTAAATGCAAAGACGACAACGCAAAACTTATCAAAATATATCCAGCAAAGGAAACCCGTGT
>JAPPMR010000030.1 GCA_028818995.1 Candidatus Poribacteria bacterium
TATCTGGGAGGTAGAACACCATTTCCTTGAAGAGTATTCACACTCTTCTGCACCAGAGGTGTTTCTCGCAGCGTGCAGCCAACGGACAAAGCAGATACGGTTAGGACATGGTATCGTGCTGATGCCGCCAGCATACAACCACCCTGCCCGCGTTGCCGAACGCCTCGCAACACTCGACTTGGTATCTAACGGACGCGTGGAGTGGGGAACAGGCGAGTCTGCATCTCACATGGAACTCGGCGGATTCAACGTTGACCCAAAGTGTAAACGCGAGATGTGGGAAGAATGTACGCGCGAAACTGCCAAAATGATGACGCAGTCACCTTATGCGGGCTATGATGGGAAACATTTCTCAATGCCGCCTCGCAACGTTGTACCAAAACCATTGCAAACACCACACCCACCGCCATGGGTAGCCTGTTCCAGTCGAGACAGTCTCCGATACGCCGCCAGATACGGATTAGGAGCTCTAACCTTTGCCTTTGTTGGGGCAGACGAAGCAAAATTTTGGGTTGAGGAGTATTATGAAATCTTTGAAAAAGAATGTACCCCGCTAACACAAAAGGTGAACCCGAACATTGCGATGGTTTCAGGTTTTTCCTGCCATGAAAACGAGGAGACTGCTCTTGCCCGCGGTTTAGATGGCTTACGTTTTTTCCGATTTGCCCTCGCTCACTATTACTATAACGGTTCACAAGTTCCGGGCGAAACAGATATTTGGAAACTGTATAAACAATCACAGCAAGACCCCGCTGAAGCACGCGCAGGAATCGGCACTCCCGACCAAGTCCGCGAACATTTAGAAATAATGGAAAACGCGGGCGTTGATCAGGTTGTTTTCATACAGCAAGCAGGTATGAATCAACATGAGGATATATGCGAATCGTTAGAACTATTTGCCGATAAAGTATTACCAGACTTCAAAGAACGCGATGCGGGACACATAACACAAAAAAATGAACGGCTCGCTAAAGTAATCACAGATGCAGAAGCACGTAAACCAGCCTTAACATCTCTTAGTGAAACTCCCATTGTAGATTCTTACCCTGTTCTCAAGAAAAAACTTGAGGAACAGACAGCAGAGGTGGATGAGCCTGAGATGAGCGACGATGGCAAAAAGTTCCTCCTTTCAATAGAAGGCGGACAACGATAAAAGACGTAAGAATACGTGAGTCCAGTAAAAGATGAAGTTTTTAACACTTTGAATTTTACTCACATTACCACGGTAGATGCGGTTTCCTAACCGTACTTTGTAGCACAAACTTTTAGTTTGTGCATCTGTGGAACGCAAACTAAAAATTTACGCTACAACAATTGTTTATATCAAACTCCCGTATAAGAATGCAAAGCAGATAAAGGACAGATTGTCATGAAAAATGTAATGGTAATTGACGACGATGAGAAAATCTGTTGGGCATTTAAGCAGTTCCTTGAAGGTGAAGGTTACAATCCTACCATAGCGAACAGCGCGGAGGAAGGTTTGCGCCGCATCGCATCCGAGAAACCAGATGTAATCTTGCTGGATGTCGGTCTCCCCGGAATGAGTGGTTTGGAGGCGTTAGCGGAAATTAAAACCCATCACCCGTGGGTGATTGTAATTATAATTACCGCTTACGATGATGTAGAGACGACAATAGAAGCGATGCGCTTGCATGCGTTCGATTTCGTCCCAAAACCGATTGATTTAGATGTCGTGAAAGGCGTACTTGAACGAGCATTTAGAACACAATCTGTCCGAAGCACTTTGCCTGTGGAAACAGACAGCGATTCTCCAGCGGAGCAACGGGGGCATCGACTCGTTGGAAAAAGCGAGCAGATGCGCGAAATTTACAAACTCATCGGGGTGATGGCAAGCAATGCAACCACAGTGCTAATTGAAGGAGAAACAGGAACAGGAAAAGACCTTGTCGCGCGGGCAATTCATGTAGGGAGTGAACGGAAAAATAAACCATTCGTTCCAGTTGATTGTGGGGCACTTCCAGATGAACTGTTAGAAAGTGAACTTTTCGGCTACGAAGCAGGTGCATTCACAGGGGCTAAAGCACAAGGAAAACCCGGACGATTTGAATTAGCGGACGGTGGCACGATTTTTCTTGATGAAGTGGCTAACATGAGTCCCGCATTGCAGGTGAAGTTGCTACGCACATTGCAAACACAAGAGATTGAAAGGTTAGGTAGCACGCAGACCTTACAGGTAGATGTACGCGTCATCGCTGCGACTAATCAGGAACTCGGAGAAATGGTCAAACTCGGAGAATTCCGTGCCGATCTCTATTACCGCTTCAAACGTATCTCACTCCATCTGCCACCTCTACGAGAACGGCAGGAAGATATTCCGTTGCTTGTCACCCATTTCCTTCAACTTATCCAAGACGAACTCGGCAAACCGATCCGTGGCATCTCAGAAGAGGGCATGAAGTTGATACAAAATTATGCATGGCCCGGTAACGTCCGAGAGTTAGAAAACTGCCTCAGAAGCGCAGCAACGCTGTCCCGATCAGATGTAATCCTGCCAGACGATCTTCCTTCAGAAATACACGTAGGTCATAGTCCCACCACTCCTGATTCCTCACAGTTGGAAACATCCCTCAAATCTGTTTTACGAGGAATTACGAAAACCGCGATAGCTGAAGGTAGCCAGCAACTTTACAATGATGTTGTCGCATTGTTGGACAAAGCACTCATTGAACTCGCTTTAGACGAATGCTTGGACAATCATAGCAAAACTGCAGAATTACTCGGTATCAGCCGCACAACCCTCATAAAAAAGATAAAACAGCACGATGACGATAAATAGCAGGAAACAGATCATTATGGACTCGTGGGTTCGAATCGCACACCGTGGCGCATCAGGAGTCGCTCCGGAAAATACACTCGCAGCATTCAAAAAAGCAATTGAAATTGGTGTGGATGCCGTTGAACTTGATCTGCACGGTACCGCTGACGGTGAAGTTGTTGTAATACACGATGCTACTTTGGATCGAACGACAAATATGAACGGTCCTATAAAACAAACAATCTTAGAGGCTATCAAGCAAGCAGATGCTGGCGCATGGTTTAATCCTGAGTTTGAAGGCGAACAAGTACCGACGCTTGCAGAAGCGTTAGCATGTATCACAGACAGTACGATTGCACTTTTAGAAATAAAGGATGAAACTATAGCTGAAGCAGTCGTTGAAAAAATTCATGAGATGGATCTGCTTGAACTGACCGTTATTATTTCTTTTCACACCTCCGTTTTACAAGCCGTCCGTGCTTTAGAACCACGCATTCCAACCGGGTGGCTTATCGGAAGTAGCAATGAACACACACATCCTATTCAACTGTGCCAACAACTCGGTTCGCTTGGAAGCAGCTTGCTTAATGTCAATCATCAACTAATAACTGAGGAATTTGCTTATGAGGTTCGTCGGCGTGGTATCGCACTATGGTGTTGGACAGTTGATGATGTAAATCGTATGCGTCAGATGCGCGCTTTCGGAGTCCAAGGTATCACGTCTAATCATCCAGAGCGTTTTTCAGAAGTTTAGCCCTTTCGCCAGAATTCAATCGCAATATACGCAAGTTACTGTAGGTTGGGTAGAACGGCAACCACAATAAGGTCAGACACTAAAGAGAAGTTGATAATCCATTTGCGACTGAAACTACCGAGAAAAGAGTGAAACCCAACTCTTTATTTCTCTTCTACCAATGCTTGAACTTTATAGTGGAAACCATAATTACTTGCACACGATTGTAGCGTAACCTGTTAGGTTGCTTACACTCTGCACAAACTGGAAAGTTTGTGCTACGGCACAGTCCAATAGGTCGGTTTAAGTCCTACAGACCAAAAGTGTGCATATATTTTGTATTTCACTATAATGTCGAACCCTATTGGTTTAGTTTTTTCGCCAAAATTCAATCGCAATATACGCCAAAATCGGATAAGATAGCAACGCTGTTGACCACGCAATCCCTTCTAAGCCCCAATACTGCATAAAAATCCAATTGAGAAATGGGTTCAGGACAAGCCTGATAAGTGTTGTTGTGACAACCGTCAAATGGTTTTGACATGCCAAATGCGCACGAATTAGCAACCTACTAATTAGTCTCGGAAGCATTCCAATTAGGTAAACACCAAGCAGAGAAGCAATATGACTTTGTGCCTCTACGGACAATCTTCCATGCCCATATAATAGTGCGACAATATCTGTTCGAAAGATATAGAATCCGATTAGAAACGGAACCATCAAAACGATCACTACGGTGACACCTCTCCAGACACTCTGCTGCAACTGTTCTTTATTATCTGATGAAGAGATTTTTGCCCAATGAGAAAGCAGTACAGGAAGTGCCACACTTGTCAGCGTTTCAGGAATGGCGCACAAACGGAGTGCGTAATCCAGTTTTGAGACTGAACTTGTGCCGAGTGAACTTCCCATACCTCTGTCAACAACGGGATTTAATCCGTCTGATGCAGCTGCACCCATCATCAGAAAGCATTGTCGCAGGAACTGTTTGGCATATGGAAATCCAGCGGCATCCGAGTGGATCTGTGTCACTTTAAAAAAGTCACGCAAGGGTAGTTTTAAGACGACACTACAC
>JAPPMR010000946.1 GCA_028818995.1 Candidatus Poribacteria bacterium
CATTTATTCCTCTATCAACTCAATAACCAAATAGCAGTTAGGTGTTTTTCGGACAGCACCGAGGGCCTCGCTAAGTTTTTTACACGTTTGCCAATAGTCAGCATATTTCACGGGTTCGTAGTTTTTATGTTGTCCGATGAAAGTTTTTTTGCAGCACGCTAATTCCTTACCGTTATCAATCGGATAGCCCCATACACGACATATCACTGGACGATGTTCATAAACAGAACAAACCCCACCAATAAGCATCGGGCATTCGCCATAAGATTTTCCCTTGACGACCTCAATCGCTTCCATCCCAGAATCTTTTGTCATATTTTCAGCAGTATGACCTTGTGCTTCCAATACCTTAATGGTTTGCTGCGCTTTTTGGCGAATATGTTCGCGTATCTGTTTTGGAAGTGCATCCAAAGCAATTTTGAGATCCCGTCCTTCCACTTCACTAATTGGGATTGTTGAGGTATTACGACAACATTGAAAACAATCCGATGGACAGGGAAAACGACCATATTCTTCACGGACCCGTTTCACATCTTGGTCTATTTCTGCAACAAGTTCGTGATATGCAGTCATTACATGCTCAATTACATGTTCAGGTTGTGTTTCCATCTTAATTTTCCCCTTTAATTAAAGAAAACTCACAGATAGCATGCCGGAAAACAACTACCTTAGCACCGTTTTTCAACACCAGTTTGATTTCATACGGGCTGATCCAGTCAACTGTACCCTGAAAAATTTCGCCTTCACGAAGAATTATTTCAATTGAATTCCCATCTTTCCGAGCATCTCGAATTGTTTCTGCATCAATGGTGTATACCTCGTCTTGAGAGGTGGCAGGTTTGAGTTGTTTCGTTTTGATGTCTTCATTATAGTGAAGAAGCGCCATAACGTTTTCTGCGTCAACGTCCTTATAACAATACTTCACCTCAGTTTTTGGTACAACCTTTTCATTGCCGTTACAATTGAGCGTTAATCCATTAAGCGTCATTTCCAAAACGATAGCGGGTAATTGGACATCATTGTAAAGGGCAAAAAACATTGGCGTTTCAAAATTAATTTGCTTAAGGATGTATAGGTCACCGAAACTTAACTGTCTGGAAGTGTGTTCTTTTCCTTCTGTCCCTATTTCGGTTTGTGTAGTAGAGCCTTCTTTTGGAGATTGTTTGCGCCACCGTTCTTGTGTATACTTAGCGTTTGTATCAGAATTCTTGTCTACTGATTCATCGGATAACTTTTCATCTTCATCAAGAAACTGATCCTGATTTTGAGAAGGGAATCCGGAATATCCGCGTGGAATGATAGTTTTGCCTTGTCGCAACCATCTCCGTTCTGTTGGTGTTAGTAAAACTTCAACGTTTTTAGCAACTAAACCTTTTTCACCTTCAACAACAGTATACTTCACGCGTTGCCCAACTCGAAGTTCCTCACATTCTGCGTACTTAATCGCGGAACTATGTAAGAAGACATCTTCTTCACTACTATCTTGTGCAATAAATCCGAATCCTTTATCCAAATTGTAATACTTAATTCGTCCTGTAGGCATTATCTGCTCCTGGGTTTTTCCTCCGCATCGGGAAGATGCCTATGACCATTCGCGTCCCTGCGCGAGCATTTTATTCAGGTGGCATTGCGTAGGAGAATATATTCAACACTTCACACATAAATTATCCTTTTTCCAACTTTTTCAAATATGACAACCACCAGATATTAGCATTGAGAATTGTTTTGCCCAAATTGGATGTTTCTTTTGACATAACAACACATTTTCTCTATAATAAGCAAAACACTTCGTCATTAATATTTTAAATGTACAACATAACATTCCACCGCTTTATTATGTTAATCGGTTGAAAGCGGACACATATTAAGGAATTTTATTACCATATAGTAAATCATAATTTAATTGATTTGTCAAGAATGAAATACAATAAGGCAAATTTCGTCAAACTCTTAAAGTTTTTATAGAGAAAATTAATATTTCAGCATCACATGTCCTGACTCGTTAACCGATGCTTAAACACGACAAAAAGGAGTATTCCCATGGCAACAGATTTATCACATCACATCCAATCTATCCGTTTAGTTGATACCCACGAACACATGCGGCGTGAAAATGACTGGGTTGAAAATGGTCCAGATATCCTACAGGACTTATTCGGAAATTATGTGCCAGCAGACCTAATTACTGCAGGTGCCACCTCTGAAGCGATGCGTGACCTAATGGATTCATCTAAAGACATCAAACCTCGGTTTGAAGGCATACGAGAAGCATGGGAGGCGACACAATTTACTGGGTACGGCGAAGCAGTCAGTCTCATTGCTAAACACATTTATGGACTTGATGAACTGACTGGTGACGGACTCGCGCAAGCACAAGATAAACTGAAGACAATTCGGACTCCAGGCAAACGCCATCATATCTTACACGATCTTGCAAATTTAGACCATATTCAGACAGATGATTTCAGTTGGCAGTGTACCCCCGACACATCCGGTCTTGATTTTTTCTTATATGACCTTTCATGGGCAACTTTCTGTAATGGGCAGGTTGACCCAAATGCTATCCATGCTGAAACAGGCGTTGAAGTCAAAGACCTTGCCTCATTAAAAAATAGCATGGAGGCGATTTTTTCCAAGCATGCTGGCTGTGCTATAGCAGTTAAAGCCCAACACGCCTACAACCGAACACTCAACTGGATTGAACGAAGCGATGCTGACGCATCCGATGCGCTCAATGCCGTACTTACAAAACCCGCTGAAGAGGTTGACGAAGCGACACGACTCTGTCTTGGTGATTGGTGTTGGGCGCGCGGTGTTGAACTCACAATTGAACACAATCTCCCCTTCAAAATTCACACGGGTTACTATGCGGGTAACAATCGGATGCCGGTAAGTCGTATCCCCGCAGGGAATATGTGTGCGTTGTTTTCTCGCTATCTGGACGCAAAGTTTGTCCTCATGCACATCGCCTATCCCTATAACGATGAGTTGGTCGCGCTTGCAAAGCACTATCGCAACATTTGGGTCGATTTCTGCTGGGCATGGAGCATAGACCCGTATAGTTCACGCGATTTTCTGCGGCGGTGCATTCATGCAGTACCATCAAACAAATTATTTGCATTTGGTGGCGACACAGGGTGGCCCACAAGTGCGATGGCGTATGCAATTCAAGCGCGAAACGAAATTCGACGCGCCCTTGAGGCAGAAATAGCGGATGGGTATCTCACCGAGAAACAAGCGATGACGTTTGCTACGCAAATTATGCATACAAATCAGTACGCTTGCTTTGATGTTAATGGTACCCGTGCTAACATTGCAAAAGCAGCATGATGCCTAATTATGCATCGCGCAATGCTTTCAAACTTTCCGTAAAAGGCGGATGTGCTACACCGTTTTCGGTAATAATTGCCGTGACCAATGAAGCAGGTGTAACGTCAAAAGCAGGACTATAAACCTTTACGCCTTTAGGCGCGGTAAGTTTGCCAAAACCTTCTGTCACCTCTTCTGCGGAACGTTGTTCAATCGGAATCTCCGCACCAGTTGCAAGCGCGAAATCTAACGTTGATGTCGGGGCTGCGACGTAGAAGGGGATCTCGTGTGCTTGTGCAAGGATGGCAACATTATAAGTGCCAATCTTGTTCGCTGTGTCTCCGTTTGCAGCAATCCGATCTGCACCGACAATAACGCACTGAATTTTGCCCTCTTTCATGACTTGCGCAGCCATATTGTCACAGATAAGCGTTACGTCAATGCCGGCTTGCATCAGTTCCCATGTGGTAAGACGCGCACCTTGCAACAAGGGACGTGTTTCATCAGCGAAAACCTGAATCTTTTTGCCAGCCTCGTGTGCGCTGAACATTACGGCTAACGCTGTACCATAGTCAGACGTTGCTAATCCGCCAGCGTTGCAATGCGTCAAAATCGTATCGTTTTCATTGAGCAACGCCATGCCGTGCTGCCCGATAGCACGACACATCGCTTTATCCTCTTCAATAATCTCTTCCGCCTCTGCAAGCAGTACCGCTTTGAGTTCAGGAATAGGAAGGTTACTGTTTGCTTCTGCTGTTTTCGTAATTCTGTCAAGTGCCCAAAAGAGATTAACTGCTGTTGGTCGGGATGTTGCAAGATAATCGGTTGCTGACTTGAGTTCAGCTGCAAATGCTTCATAATTTTTCGCAGTAGAATTCCAAATGCCAAGCACAGCACCCAAAGCCCCAGCGATGCCGATCGCAGGGGCGCCGCGCACGCGCAAAGATTTAATCGCTTCCCAGATTGATGGAAGGTCGTCACAATAAATCTGCTTAAATTCATTGGGCAGCAATGTTTGATCTATTAACTTTATTCGACCATCTGCCCACTCAATTGTTGAAACTGCCATTTTTTAGTACTATATCCTCCTCTTAAAAAGTTATGCATAGGTTCGGTAGAACCTGCGAAACCCATAGGTGTCAACTTAAGAAGACATCTAAGTTTTGACGAGTGCTTCTCAACCCTTATAGTGATTGAAACTGTCCCATATTTAGTCCCGTAGGGACGATATGTTTATAGAAATATGTTACCCACCGCCTCTTGAGTTCCGTAG
>JAPPMR010000501.1 GCA_028818995.1 Candidatus Poribacteria bacterium
GATCCCAATAGGGAGATTTGTTTTATTTCTGCGATCAATTTCTGATATGTGGATTCGACATCGGCCATTTTTACTCCTTGTGATGGTTTTTCAATGCGATGCACAGTAGGACAAAATCTACGTACCTACCATGCACCCGTCAAGCGCAAACACGGTTCTTCAAGTATCCGTTGCGCCTCTGATCTTAAAAGCAGGATATTTGAGCGCACAATCAGAAAAGCACTTGAAAGAAGACACAATTCTGAGTATGCTTTGGGGAAGCTGGTCAGAGTAAACAATGTGAGGACGGTATGTCCGTGCTATCCCTAATTTCACTTAAAATTCAGAGAACACCCGGCGTCTGCGGTGGTAGGGCATGTGTGGGCAATACGCGCATTCCCGTTTGGACGCTGATCAGCTTTCTTCAGCAGGGTGCAACTGATGAAGATATGATACAGGCTTATCCCGCACTCACTTTTGATCATCTGAATCTCGTGCGGGAGTATTATGAAGCGCATCGCGCAGAAATCGACCGCGATATTCGAGAACAAGAAATGCCGGCGAGTGGCTGACCAGTCTGCCGAGATAGACAGATAGTTTTTTGTGATGGCTTATCTGAAGTACTATAAGGTCAGAAGGTAATCTAATGAAAGTTGACGGTAAAATCAGGAAACGGTTGGATGAACTTGTAAAACTTGGACAGGAAATTCTAGATACTGGTCATCCTGGAAGTTATTCCCCTCCTGAGCAAACTCGAGATCCGCGGACATGGGGTCTTCCAAGTAGCAATCCGCAAAGTTTTTACACTGCGGGTTCCATTGATAAGCAACTCGCCACTCAATGGGTTACCAGTAGTTTGAATCTACTTAGCCGAGTCTTTGGAAAATCCAGCATCCACTACCAAAAGTTTAACCAATATTGTCATCATATCAATAGGTCTGATATAAGCCAAGCCTTAGGAGTTCTTCAGGCTGCAAAGGATGATTATGAGAATGGAGCTTTGTTCGACATAAAGATTCTTATCGAAGCTGATTTGTTTGACGACTTCTTAGAGCAAGCAGACCATCTTCTACAAAAAGAATACTATCAACCCGCAGCGGTTATCATTGGATGCGTATTGGAGGATGGGTTACGAAAACTTTGCGATAAGCATGAAATATCTCTTCCAGATAGACCATGGTTGGATGGAATGAACATCGATTTGGCAAAAGAAGGTATATACAACAAGTCAGTTCAAAAGCAGATAACGTTCTTCGCGGGTCTGAGAAATGACGCTGCCCACGGCAACTGGAATGAATTCGACAAAACTAATATAGAGGCAATGCTGAAGGGAGTCCGAGACTTTATGGAGACACACTTCATATAACCCGATATCGCGCTGCATCCTCAGGATGATGGTAAACTCCGTATGGGAACTCCTCGGTGTTGATTTCTATAATCCCACCACAGGCGTATTGCCGTGAAAGTCATCAACCATTATGGCGACGAAGTGCTGAAGGTTTACGACATTGATTTGGCAAAAAAATAAAATATGGATGGGATATTTATAGAGAGAAACTTATGAATCAATCTAAACGGTTAAGTATTATTGGTGGCATAATACTTTTTGTTGGGCTCCTATGTGCCTTAGGGTCAAATCATTATGAGGCAAAAGTTATGGGAAATGCAGCGTTAGGAATCGCGATTGTTGGACCCAATGAGAACAGTCCTGCTTGGAACGAGAAAGTCCAAACTCGCCAATTGGCTGATATATTTTTTTATTTTGGACTTTTTTTGACCGCAATTGGTATCGTGTTACAAACTATGGGATCTATAGACAAGAAGATAAATCTAAAAGCATTTCTTCAAAGAAGAGGGAAAAACGCCTGAATGCCATAGAGACCTTCAAAATGGACAAGGGCGTAATTTCAGTGAGATCTCTATCTGAAGAATCAGATGAAAAGGCATATTGGCACTCCAAAACGCCACATGAACGCCTGGAAGCCGTTGAACTGATGCGACAAATTAATTATGGCTACGATCCAGCTACTACACGGATACAAAAGGTTCTTAAAGTTGCTCAACTAAAACAGACCTGAATTTGCTGGTCGTCAAAACATCCTTAGAAATGACACTATTGATCAAAAATATATGAGTGACAGTCATTTAATCAATTTTTTACAGAGGTAGGAGATGGACACATTTAGAGGTTTTGAATCCAATTCAAGCCTCTTTGAGCACATCGTCTATCACTCATCCGTATTTATTGGAGGAGGATTACATGTTTACTGATAATAGAGCGATTGTTTCAGAAATGCAAGAAAGGCTTAAAAGAGAAAATTATACAGGTGAATTTTCAATTTCAGAAGGTAAGATTCATGGCAGTTTGCATTTGAATGGAAAAGAGAGTTTTTTGAAATTATATGCGGGATTTTTCTCAAGAGACTTAAAAGAGATCAAAGGAAATGTTGATTTTAGTTTGCATCAAGATGAAGATTTCAATACTAAAAAGGTTTCTTTGCTAGGAGTATTTATTCGGTCTGAATGTGAAGATTCATCAACAATAAACTTTCGTTATGCTATTATAGGAGGTGACAAGCATATTACACAGGATGAGAAAATAATTACAGAAGTTAGATTTTTATTGGATGACTCTGCATTTTTTAAGAACGATTTTGCAAGCAATAAAACTTTTGGACGTGCTCGTATTTATCCACTTACAGAACAAGATAAAGTGAATTTTGAAGAGATGGTTAATCGTTCTTTTAAAGAAAATTATCCTGAGCGTCCTCAGCGTAAAATTAACTTTGGCAAATATCTTGATGTCGTCTATTTTAGCGGAGCAAACGAAATTGTTTCGATAGAGACTGAATGGGGAACTGTCTCTGTTTGTCATGACGTAAGTTATAATTTATCCATGTCTCAAGGAAAGTTTAATTCAGTTGGTATAGAAAACCATCCCTTTATTTCTTTAAAATTTAAAGAAGGACTCGTTTTTGAAGATGCTATGGATAGGTATAGAAAGTTGAAAACCTTTATTGAATTTGTAATTGGCAGACCAACGAATACCATTTCCTTGCGAATAGGAACAAAAGAAGGGAAGTATTCTCAAGTGTATGACGTTTTGCAGGAATATGATTATTCTAAAGAAATGTCAGCCCCTAATCCGATGGAAATGCCAGTTCATCCTGTTATATCGCCACAAGAATTCTCGCATGTCTTAAAGAGATGGTCAGAAACAGATGAAAAACGGGGTGAGGCAAGAGATTTGTTTGCTCGTATTTTTAGAGATAACCATGGTCTTGAAGAAATCCCTAAGAGATTTGGAAGTGTATTTGAGCATCTCCCTGAAGAATTGAAGGGAGATAGGGATGAAGGGTTTATTGAACTTCGTGAGAAAACCCGTAAGGAATGGGAAGAATTTGAACCAAAAAGTTCTAATAGCAAAAAGGATAGAAGTAGCATTCTTAGTGCTTTAGCAAGAACCGAACCGTTAACTTTGAGAAGTATTGTGCATCATAGAGCAGAGGTGATTATGGATCAGATTGGAGACAAACTTCCCGAATTAAAAATGGTAACTGACAGAGCTATAGATTGTAGAATTTTCTATGAACATGGACCTAGTTCAAGGAAAATAAATTTTGACAAAGATTTGGGGGTTGTTTGGTTCTTGGGGGATACATTAAAATTTGTCTTTTTGGCGTCAGAGTTTATTGATTGTGGATGGGATATAACTAAATATAGTGGCTCACGTTCCGGTCATACCCATCCTATGAGTTTATTTTTATTTTCTTATGAGCATCTTCTTAATGACCTTAAAACATTTTTAAAACAGTTTTAGGGATAGACCCGATTTGTTTTAAATATAGACGATGAGCAAGCGGAAATATCTTTTGGTCATTTTTTATCAAATACAGGGTTTACTGTTGCGTATTCTATTGATCATGCTGTGAAATTGATTCGTGAACAATCGAATCCAATGGGTTTTGATTTATCTGGTATCTAAATTCCGGCCCTTTTAGATATAATTCCCTTAAGTAAGCACGGATATTTGTTCGCATGAAACTGGTGTTTCTGCGCTGTTCTTATTGAGATTTTGTCACTTTGGTGTATAATCCCCATTAAAATGACAGACAACGAGATTAATGAAGTTCGCAGAATCCGACATGAAATTTCAGCGAGATTTGGACACGATATTGGTCGATTGGTCGCCCATTACCAGAAGATAGAGAAAGAATTCAGGCGATCTGGCAAATACAAATTCGCTGATTCCAAAGAATCAGAAAGAAGGAATAGTACTCTATGAACGAGGTTGATGAGGCGCGTGCTATGCTTTCGATGGCGGAAAAAAATTTGCGTGCATTAAAAGGCATGGATGATGCGACAGTATTTTATGATGAAATTTTTGGTTTTCATGTTGAGCAGACGATAGCGAAATCGTTAAAAGCCTGGATTATCGCTATTGGCGTTGCGTTCCCATTAAACCACAATATCGCGAGATTGCTTGCTATTCTCGAAGAGAATGGATGTGATGTCGAGTCATTTTGGGATCTGGTCGAATACACAGCTTATGCTGTTAATTTTCGATACGATGCCGCTGAAATGACGGATGACCCTT
>JAPPMR010000140.1 GCA_028818995.1 Candidatus Poribacteria bacterium
GAATCGCGACCTGTCGGGAATCGGAGTTCCCTCCTACAAAGAGAATCAACTGATAATGAACCAACAAATCCTATTTATGAGATACGCTCTATAAACATAGCGTTCTACGGAACTCAAGAGGTCCGAGACGCTCGGTAAACCTTAATTCAAATTAAATCATTATAATGTCTAATCATTGTGTCGGCACCGAAATTCTAAAGCCGAGACGATAGGCGGCTCCAAAGCCGATTTGCAAACCGTAAGTGACAGCATCAGGATGCTTGGCCAGTAGGCGTTCTGTAGCGACCAAATCCTCGTTAGCGATTTCATAATCTTCCGTTTTAATGTCAACCACAAAAAACTGTCCTTTGTGCTGAGATTCAAGTTCGTCACGAAACTGTTGATAAATTTCCTCACCGCGAGCGACGATGGCTTCGGAGGTATAATCAGAATATGGCATGGTGTTCTCCTTTTAAAAAATGTAGGACAGACGCGACAGTTCAAAAGTTTCTCTACTCCTTGATAGGGATAAAGAAGGGATTAGAGAATTTAGAAGGTTAAGATACCAAAATAGCGGCGAACTTTTTTAAGTCTAATATCTTCTTTTTCTCCTCAATTTGCGTCTGTCCTGAAAATGTTTTTTTCACATCCCGCGATGCTCACTGCTTGTTATAACACAAGATTGTGTTATGCGTCAACGTATAATTTCTCTTGTCCACTTACTTCAGAATTAACATTTTTCGTGTTGCGGTGAAATCACCTGCGGTTAACATATAGAAATAGATTCCGCTTGCCACAGACTCACCAACACTGTTTCTGCCATCCCAATGCGCTGCACGGCTACGACTCTGATAGATACCCGCTGCCTGATGCCCTAATACCAATGTCCGAACAACCGCACCGTTCGCAGCATAGATCGTCAAACTGACATCAGCAGGTTTGGCGAGGTGATACGGTATCCACGTCTCAGGATTGAACGGATTCGGATAGTTTGCCAGCAGTGCTGTTTTTTCAGGAATTAGTGATGCTAATAGCCTCTCAAGATTCTTTATCCCTTGTCGGAAAACAAGCGAACCGTCGTTTTCAGCCTGTGCTTGATCTATCCATGCTTGGACCATTGCTGGCAAGAGTTCCTTATTGTCTATTGCAAATAAAGGAGACGCAGCAGAATCCGTTGACTCGCCAAAGTGATTCTCGACAAGAATAAGGTCTTGAACATTGATAACACCATCTCGATTTACATCTGTCCGTAAGTTAGCGGGGGTGCCTGAACCGAAATCCTGCGCGACGAGAATAAGATCCAGAATACTTACGCGACCATCTTGATTTACATCCCAGGCGGGATGATGTATTTCCACTTCTTCTACTTCGTCCACAGTGATCATAATATTTGGTGGAACAATAGGAATAGTCTCACCTGTGCTTGCACCGAATGCGAAGTTTTCTAACATAGCTTGTGTCTCACCACGTAATTTTGCCTTGAATGTTACGGAGAGTAGTATGCCTGAACCACTCACACCACTTTCAGATTGCTTTGCCGAAAACATTCCTGTGATTTTACCTTGAGCATTGTCAATAGCGCCGCCATGGAAGAAGGTGTTTCCACCTTCTGACTTTAAGAAATCACCTTCGGTGACTTCAACGACTTCAAGCATTTCGGGGTTAAACGAAATATCCGCTTGCCAACCTGCTAAATCCGTTATGTTTTCCGCGGTGAGGGTAAAGGTGAAGGTGTCCCCCACGTTGATCTTATCTTGAGAAAAGGCGTACCCAATGCCTTCTGATAACGTATATTCGGTACCATGTTCAAATCCAAAAGAACCGATAAAATCCCAATAGGTGTTTTGCAGATAAAGCGCAATCAGTAAGACGTTCCGACCAGGTTTCAACGTAACGGGAAAAAAATCATTATAAGTATCTGATGGGCTATAGTTATAGAATAGCCTCTCCCCAGAATAATTAAACTTCCAGTCGCGAACTAACTCCCCATTGAGCCAGACCTTATGAGCTTTTTCGCTTCCAGCCAACATATTTGTCTTTTGTTCACGGGGTGAATTCAAGGTAACCGTACCATAAACGACACGGCTATCACGAGAGACGCGTAGTTTTAGAGTTTCCAGCATACGGGGATAATCTTTCGTATATCCAAATTCGTCGTAGGCAAGATAGTATTTGTGTGATGTCCATACGTGTTCTCCGACAATAGGATTCCCCACGATTGCGCCGTTGGTGGCAACGTCCAGCTCGGTCACCGCACCATCCGTTGCCAGTGAAAGATGATCCACATCTTTATTAGAATGAAAATTTGTGCCAGGGACCACTCCCCATAACCAGGGTCCCTCTATTCTGGGGGCCGGTTGTGGAAAACACGGGTTTCCGTGCCAAGTAACTTTATCTGTACGTTCGCGTAACGCGTCCAAAGGCGATATATCTGATATGGCATTATGCTGTAGACGTAACACTTCTAAGTGTTGCAAATCTGCGAGTGGTGAAATATCGGATATATTGTTGGAATCTAAATGTAACTCTTTTAGGTACTGCAAGTTTGCGAGTGGTGAAACATTGGATATGTTGTTGCTACTTAAATGTAGCGTGCTTAGGTGCCGCAAGTTTGCGAGTGATGATATATCAGATATGTTTCCGGCACTTAAATATAGTCTCTCTAATCTGCCCAAATCTGCGAGTGATGATATATCGGATATGTTGTTGCTACTTAAATGTAGCGTGCTTAGGTGCCGCAAGTTTGCGAGTGGTGATATATCGGATATAGTCGGAATGCGAACGTTCCCATTGTAATCACCATTGTAATCCAGGTCAAGTATAGTCAAGTTCGTCAAGTTTGAAAGGGGGAATAGGTCTGAGATGTTGTTCCGATCCAGTTTAAGATCGATCAAGTTCGTTAAGTTTACGAGTGGTGATATATCGGATATGAAATTCTGTCCCAGGTCAAGACTTCTCAAGTTCGTCAAGTTTGCGAGGGGCAGTAGGTCTGATATTCTGTGCCCATCCAGTTTAAGATTGCTCAATTTCGTTAAGTTCGCGAGGGGTGATATGTCGGTGGTTTCCGTACCATTGCTTAAACGAACCCATAACGTCCGTAATTCTGTTAATCCCTCCAAAGGTGATATATCAATGTTGTGCCTTCTTCTGTCATCTGTTTGACCTAATTCTCTTCCTGTTGCTGTAAATTGGTAAATAATCAGACTTCTTAAATTTAATAACCCTGATAGTGGCGACAGGTCTGTGAATGATGGAACACCGTGAAAAAATAAACGTGTTAAATTGACTAACCCCGCCAGCGGCGACAAATCTGGTGTCATAAGAACGGACAGCCATAGTTCATCTAAATTTTTTGCGAATTGGATTCCCTCTAAATCAAAAATGTCCCTATGACTTGCGCGAAGACTTGTAAGCGTTTCCACCTCCTCTACCGTAATCAGATCATTAGGCGCTTTACCGAGTGCTTCCTGAATTGCTGTCCGGAGGTTTTGATCGGGAATATGAACACCATCAGCAGCACCAGGTATCCGCTCTGGTCGTTGTTCAACGGGTGGCAGGATTGTATCTGAGGTATTTAGGAGAGAGAGCACTTTCTCAAAGTGATACGTCCAATTATCCCTTTTCAAGGTGCCGCTTTCTACCACCAGCACCCCTAATAAGTTCTGTAAACTCACATTCTTACTAATTTTCTCAAGAAACACATCGGTTTCCAATCCAACCGAGGCTGCAGCGTGTGATGCGCTGAGAGGTCCCTGAAACGCTTCATGGAATCGTTGTATCGGCTCAATTCCACCAAAAACACCGCCTGCTGCTTCAAGTGCTGTCCTGTAACGTTGTGTATCCTCCGCTACAAGATCAGCCATCACCGCTCTTTCTACATAGAGATTTAAAGCCCTATCTTTGTTAAAAGGTGGATTGTCAGCTTGTTCAACAACAGCACGCACCTCGTCTTCAAACGTCTTCATCCCTTCTGTGTGACAGCCAATGCAGGAAAGTCCATTACGCACAGCAGGATCACTGACAGCGGGATTAGAAACAATGTCTGTCGGTGCTACATCAAGTCGATTACCTTCACCATCTACAAGATAATATGCTTGTAAACCGTTGGGTAGGTTAAAGATAATTTCGCCACCGTCATGTATGAAATCAAGCGGATGTGTAAAGATATTCTGCGATTCCGCACTTCCCGCAAAGTCATAACTTTTCCAATACGCACCATACCGAGATATGTGACGCTCAACAACGCGATTATGTCTTGAAACACCCGAATTGTTGAAACCGGCACGCCACACACGTTTACCAGGTGCATTTAGGAGGTTTTCGGTAACGAACACCTCAAGTGCAGCCTCTAATTCGCGGTCTGTTTTGGGCAACGCGAGAATGTCGTGATAGAGAGGCGGTAGCGAAGCAGTCGCAAGAAACCAATCTATATGGACAAACGGCACCTCACTGTTCATCTCCTGTTGTAGAATCGTCAGTTTTTCGCGGAGATGTGTTTGTGTTGGGGCATCAAACGTCATTTTGTAAGGGTATGCCTGCTCAATCTGTGTCCATGCATCGTTTCTCACATCCCATTCGTAATCGCGCAGGTCAATAT
>JAPPMR010000619.1 GCA_028818995.1 Candidatus Poribacteria bacterium
CTCTCTGTGCCGTATCTTTCAGATATGGAACGCGATGTTGTGAATCCATCTGTGGAAACCTTGCAAAAAATTGCCAAAGCGTATAGTATGACAGTCAAAGATCTTTTTAGTGGTGTAGAAGAGTTAGGAGAATCGACGCGTACTACGTACCCTACAGGATTTGAAGCGTTCTTAATGGACTTCGAGTCCAGCTATGGAACTATTAATGATGACTGGAAAGAGTTACTGCTGAAAATCAACTTTCGTGGTAGACGACCGTCTTCTCAAACGGAGTGGCTTGAATTGTATCTTTCTCTCAAGCGGATTCTTTCAACCAGGGAGGAAAAGGTGGACGACCCAAAAAAATATATTATCAACTTGGTTCAGAATACTGTCAGAGAATATAGTTCAACGCAGATTCCTACTTTCGACGAGATATGCACTGGCTTGGAGTTAGATGTGCAGGAAGTCCCATTACCCCTTGGAATAGACGGGATACATAGAGGAAAGACAATTTTCATTAATTCCCAGATTCAGAATGAAGAACGTAAGCGATTTACGCAATTTCATGAAGTCACACATTATTTGATTGAAAAGGACGGGGATTTAATCTCTGAACTGCACGATGCTACTTGGAATCAAGATGATGGATATGAAAGGCTCTTAGAACAACTTTGTAACATTGGTGCAGCTGAGTTTTTAATGCCGAGAAAGATATTTGCCAGACTCTATAAAGAAAGGGAGTTTAATGTTGAACTGATACCATATGCTGCGCGTTACTTTGGGAGTTCAACAGTAGCGACAACTATACAACTGGCTCAAGTTGCCCCAAATTCGTGCATTACTGCTGTTTGCGAATTAATGCATAGCGATCCAAAATCGTCGCAAACTCATTTTTCTACTGCAAAGGATAATTCCACCAAGCAAAAATTGCATATAGTCTATTCCGCCTCGTCACCCGCAACTAAATATGTGTTGGCAAGATACACAGTTATTCCCGATGATCACTTAATCAGCGAAGCATCTTTGCAAACTCAGCCTGTTGAAGGGGAGAGTTACGTCCCCTTTCGGAGTGGCAAGAAGATGCCTTGTCACTGCGAGGCATTGACAGATGGCGACAGGATTTATGCATTATTCCATTTGACCCCTCCATCGAATCCTGACCAATTACCACTTATTTGAGATTTTTCCCGTTGATGAGATTAACTTTGAAGCACTTGAGGCATTACGTGTGGAGATGGAGTTTCAACTGCTCTCTATGTATGGGATCATAGATTGTTCCTGCTGGATTAATCAAGATACCAACTCGGAAAAGGAATGCCCTTCAGTTTCATCTTCGCCAACTCGGCATCAAGATTACATTTTTCCACTTTTCCTCCGTGTATACTCGGTTCAGCACAGAGTATCTCACGCAAAGTTTGCATTGAATCAAGCACGTTGTCGCTTGTAATTCCCAATACCTCAGTCAATAGATAACGATCTAATTCCTCGCGGACAGGGTCATGATCGCACTCGTTGAAAGGCAGCATTCGCTCATACTTCAATCGCTCAAAGACCTTATAAGCGTTTTCCAATGCTTCTTTAGAAAGCGATCGGACATCCAGTGTGGGTAGAGTTCTTAATGTTGTTAGCCTTAATTTTCCGCGTCCAGCAGTTTGTTTGCCACTGTGCAACCAGTGACAGAAAAGCCCTAAGGTTGAATTACACCAAAGTGTCCAAGGAATCTCATGTCTGGGATTTTCAAATGCTACGTTCGTTATCAATGTTGGACCGATAGCAGACTGCTCAGTAAAAAGAGCTATTATTGAACAGGCAGTGAATCTTGGAACCATGTTGTAATGAGTTCTGCTGTTTCGATCTACTCGATTTTGCACTTTAGTTTCCGCGTTCGGAATGGGTATTGCACGCGAATCTGGCAGCACAAGCATAGATCGCTGAACTTCGCTCTTTGCATTCCATAAGCAAGCATACCCGTCTTCGTTGGGTTGAAACCCTTCTACTTTACGAAACACACCCCTAACCTCAGCTAGTCCTAAAGTTGCTATGTCTCCGACTTGGCAAATTGGAATTTCAGGAACCGTTTCTTGTAACGCTTGTAGTGGTAATTCCAATCTACCTTTCTTCAGTCGTCTGGCGGACTGAAGGACTGCCATTGATTTCACGCGCACTGCAACCCACCCTTCACCAGAAGGTAACGGGCAATCAAGCATAGATCCGAGAATTTCCTCTCCAACTTTTATTGCATCACCTCCACTTGGCGTATCTTCTAATCGGTACGTTCCGTTACTTCGGATAATTCTATTTGTAATCTCAAAAGCTTCAAGTAAACTTTTTGGACGTTGGTTTAGGCAGACAAACTTGCCGCGCCCTGTATTATCACCTTTTCCCTTTGTTGCTACAATGATGCACTCTGCCATGTCCGTATCAGCAGAGAAAGCACAATCAAACCCTTTGGCTTCAGCTATAGTTATTACAATCACGTCGCGATATTCTGTTGCCCACATATCGCGCAGTTTTTGGGAAGTTGGTGAAGCAAGCACCGTTGCGGGGAGGATAAAACCCATTGTACCTTTAGACTTAAGCATTCTATGTGCAAGTTCTACAAAATAGGAGCTGAGTCCTGCTTGTCCATCCGCAAATCGCGTTTCTTTCTTATTGAGGGCTGCTTGCATTGCTTTAGTATATTCTTTAGGTCGGTCGTTTCCTTGAAATGGCGATTTAGCTCCATCTATTCCGGCTGGATCTGCTCCTGGTTTTGTGAAAGGAGGGTTCTGGATGAGGATGTCAAATTGTCCATAAGGAAAGGACCTCTGAAGGTCAACTATTACGTTTTCTTTGCCGCCCACCTGTTCTGCTTCTGCTTCCATTGTTGGTAGAAAAAGCTTGCGGCGCAGCAGTTCAAGTGAACCGACGGCGTAATCACCGCTTTCTAGTTTACCATAAGGTGCGGTAAGGATGCGCGTGTCACTTAGTTTTATATCAGGATACCTGCTTGCAAGAGCAGACCCTGTTAAGTGTGTGGCATTTGGCATGACATCTGCACCAGCGATATTTTCCTCAAGCATCTTTTGGTGAATGTCTCTACCGTTTCCGCCTTGCTGTTCATATAAAGACAAAATCCGTTGATAAACACCGTTGAGCAGCGCGCCTGTTCCGCAAGCGAAGTCTGCTACTTTCGGGAGTTTACCTTCCTGCAATTCAGGCAGTACAAGCGTTGATAACAATACTGCACTTTCGGGCAATGTGTAATTCGCCTTGACGTATTTTCTATCGGTGATTAACTTTTGGAAGACTATGCCCGCGAGTTCATGAATTTGCGCGATGTCGGTGTCAACGAGGTCTTTAGCTGCTTCACACAGCAGTTTTAAGACATGTTTAACCAGTTTGTCGTCCGTTGCGAGTGCCTTAACGAGCTCACGGGCATCTTCAAAGATGGGACGGTAGTTGACTTTAAGGATAGTGCTCCAATCCGCTATAACATCGGCGTAGTCAATTATAGGCAGGAGTTGACTAAGTGAACGGACGGATTTCATTTCTGCGCCTGCAAGCGAACTCTGGAAGACGAAGGCATCGGTGATAATCAATGCCGCCATGCGAAGGGTTTGTAGGTTGAGTTTTTCTTCTTCGTCTGTTTCATCTTTAGAGAAGACCTCTTGATGTAGGATTGCCTCAATTTTCGTCCCGATAGCACGGTGGTCAGTAATAGCATTTTCAAGTAGATGGGCTGCCCTATTGATGCTAAGTTCCATCTTTTCTGCTGCCTGTTCCAAATGGGAGTTGGGTATTGCTCCAACGTGTAACGCATTGGCGATGTCTGCAACTGTTCCTATCGCCCACCCGTCTTTTGGAAAGTGTCCAACAGTATCTCCGAGGGTACTGACGAGTTTGTACTGCAGATCGTTCGCCTCACGGAGTTGTGGATTGATGTTTTGTCCCGACATCGTTTTAAAACGGTCAGGGTAGAGAATTGCCATAACGTTATTAAGGGTTTTCTTGGAGGTAGAGTATTCTGCTTCAAGCTCGTGGACGAGTCTTGTCTCGGCTTGGGTAATGAGGGTTTTGGCGTTGGTCGTGGTAGCGAACTTGGCTTCGATACCGATCGGTTCTCTACCGCGTTCAATCACGAGTGCATCGAGTTCGCTGTTACCTCGGATGAAGGCGTTAACTTCGGTTTCGAGTTCCCATCCGTGGCGCATGTTTCGCAGGATGTTCACTAATTCGTTCGTGATTGTTGTTTCGCGTCGGTTCGGCATAATGTCTCCTTAGGATTGTTTTCGACGGCTTGTGAATAGGGCTGAAGCACCATAGGTGTCAATTTAGGGTTTTTGATGGCGTCCTAACAACGATAGATATAAAGATTGACCACTCCTGAAAATCCTTGAATCTTGTAAATCCTGCTTCAGACATGGATATAAACATGCTGAAGAAACACCCAAGCAAATAAACCCTACGGGATTCAAGAGGTTTTTGAAGTTTTCAAGGTTTTTGTGTAAAACTCGGTTCGGTTAGGAAACCGAACCTACCGGACCTTGGACTCAAGCGGTTATTTGCTCTAAAATTGACAGTTATAATG
>JAPPMR010000927.1 GCA_028818995.1 Candidatus Poribacteria bacterium
ATGAAATGATCCTGCACTTTCGGATTCATAAGGTTTATCATTGCTGCATTAATAATCTCGCTGTAAACTATTTCACCATTTTCATCTCTAAGCAAAAAATCGGAGTCCTGTGGAAATTCTGATGGTGAAACTCCATGAATAACGATGTGTTGAAGGGAAACTATATTCGGATTTAGAGTAAGAAGTCTATCGCGTTCATCTTGAGCTGCTTCTAAATTACCCCCAACCTGAGTTGCCAAGCCGCGTGTGCTCTGACTCGGAGTTGTTTGCCAATTAAGCCCAAAAGTCAGGTTGAAAGCCAGATCATGGTAATCTATACCGCCATGTTTAGGTAGTCCTGGAATTATGAGGCTATCCCACGCCTTAAAAACAGATGGAAAGGATCGTGTTAAAATACGTTCTTCAACAGGTAAAGATGGCACCTTACAGAGCATGTCATATTTAAATATAGTGAGATTCAAATGCTGCAATGCACTGAAATCCTGTATAGGATTATTGTTAATTTGTAATGCAGCTAAACGAACAAGCTTTGCTAACGGACTTATATCGGTGATATTGTTATGTGTTAATGATAACTCTTGAAGAGCCATTAGTCTTGCTAAGGAACTTATATCCACGATCTGATTATCACCGAGATTTAGGTTCTCTAAATTTACTAATTTATCAAGTGGTGTAATGTCTGTAATTTGATTTAGCCCTAAATCAAGTAGTTTAAGGTTAGTTAATTTAGAAAGGGGTGAAATATCGGAAATCTGATTTCCACAAAGCGAAAGATGTTCTATTTGAACTAAATCTGATAACGGAGACAAATCACTTATCTGGTTCCCACAAAGCCCTAACCCCATCAAATTAGTGGCATATTCCAAACCACTCAAGTTGCTTATTTCACTGTTCAATGCCTCCACATGCAGCAACGATTTGAGATGTTCTTTGGTGAGTGACACACCCTCTGCTAACTCCAATGTTTCTATTACTGCCGCACGCAGATTCGCGTTCGACATCCATTTCTCGGCATCTTCTGCGTTAGTGAAAGGATTGCAGACAAGCATGCCCATAACGGATACAAGTAGCAACTGAAACCATAACGATTTACGAAATATCTCTCTTATTGTCATCGACTGATTACCTTCAATTTATTTCAGTTGAAGAATCGCTTGTTGTGCCTCATTGAGTTGATTCATTATGTTTGGACTAAAATGTAAACCTTGTCCGCCCCAATCTGGCATATAACCGATGCTGTAACAGTAGTAAAGTGTCCTACGCGGTTTTCCTGATACATTGATGACAGAACCGTGCGTGAGTGCCTCTGTGAAGATGATAGCGTCACCCGCCTTAGCAGGAATCGGTGCAAGCACAGGATTTTCATCGGGATGACTTCCCCACGGTTTGGGAAAATTGCTCTTATGCGCGCCAGGGATTACCGCGAAACAGCCATCTTCAACATCACAATCAAGCATCGGGAAAACGGCTTTTGTCAATGTAGAGACCATCTCTCCATTTTTGCAGTGATATTGACACTTCGGAATAATCGGTGTTCCGTGCATGTGCATACCGGTATAACCGCCTCCCCACCGATAAATCGTGTAGGTATGATTAAGGCGATACGGGCCACCAGTCACGCCTTCAACGACATCTAACACCTCCGGAATATCTACGAGGACGTTAAATGTGCTATCTGCTTCCAAGATGTTGGAAATATAGAGTTCTTTTTCCGTTTTCTCTGTGCCGAGACATAACGGTTCTGGATAATCGTTGGGGTCCATATTCTGATATGTATCAAGCACAGCATTACAAGATTCAATTACTTCCTGCGGGATAACATCTTTCAAAACGATGAAGCCCTGCAAATCAAATAGATATTTTTGTTCGCCTGTCATATTTTCACATCCTTAATCTAAGTTGCTACGGACAAGATTTTAGACATTTAGACACCATTTTATTCGAAAATAGTTCATTATTCGCCAAAAATCGTAGCGCAAACTGTCAGTTTGCGCACTCACAGACACAATCTAAGCAAGTTTGAATATTAAATAGGCACATTTTCTGTCAATGGCGGGCGGGGAAACCCCGCCCCTACGGGTTCAGTGCCTGCTGAAAAATTGGAAAATCAACAATTTATTATTTAATATTGCTTAAATGAAGATTAAAAATAAATTGGGTAATTTGGCGAGGTTAGGAAACCTCGCCAGCAGAGGTGTACACCTGCCGCATGCCGACAGAAAATTACCGAATTAAAAATTAATCTTCATACAGATTGTGCTACAAGGTGGCAACTTAGGTATCCTTATTCAGATTCTACAACCTCATATTTTAGAATTGTTCCACCTTGTCCTGTTACTAAACCACTGTGAGGACTGCTCATGTGGATTGCCGTTAAATCTGTTTGTGTATCAGTTCGCTGGGGTCTCCAGTTTTCACCACCATTGTTAGTATGTAGGATTAGCCCGTTTTTTCCAACAATCCATCCTTCGTTTTCAGAGATAAAAAACACATCGTAAAGAAAATTTTGGGTGTGACTCTCTTGACGAGACCAACTTTTTCCACCATCATTAGTGTGAAATACCATCCCGTTTTCACCTACCACCCATCCTATTTGCGGAGAAACAAAATAGACCGCATTTAACCAGATATTCTTGTTAATGTCCAATTTGGAAAGTTGACGGGTAAGCGTTGAAAGTTGCCACCGATTACCGCCATCAACCGTATATAGCAGTGTTCCAAAAGGCCCAACGACCCACCCTTCTTTTTTTGATGTAAAGTGGATTTCAAATAGGTTATAGGGAACACCACTGTGTTGTCGAGACCATGTTTTGCCACCGTCGGAAGTGTGGACAATTTCTCCGGCGCTTCCCACACACCAACCAGTTTTTTCATCTATAAAGAAAACAGCGAGTAGGTCTTGTGTCGTATTTGAGGTTTGTTGCTGCCAAACTACCCCGCCATTTGTGGTATGTAAAATAACACCTGATTCCGCTACTGCCCACCCTTTTTGCGTTGAGACAAAATGTGTAGCACCGAAGCATTCAGCAGTACGACTATCTTGTGCGTGCCACTCTGTACCACCATCGTGGGTTTGTAGAATCGTGCCGCGGTCACCGACAACAAACCCCTTATCCTTCCCGACTATACAAACATCAAATAGTAGGTGCGTTGGACTCGATTGTGCCCTCCACGTAACGCCACCGTTACGCGTGTGTAGGATCGTGCCGTTTTCACCTACTACCCAACCGACTCTTTTAGAGACGAAGTCAACACCTAATAAGAGACCGTCGGCACTGTTATGTAAACGTGGCCCGCCGCGCTGATGTTTCCACACGCTGCTACCATCTTTCTTGATTCCAGTCGTAGTCCGAAGGATAACACCTAAATCCCCAACAATCCAACCGTGCTGATTGTCTATAAAGTCAACATCGTAGAGTGTAAATGTATGTAAAGGTTCTTTGCCGAGATATTCTGGTTGACCGTATTCTTCTTTGTGACGTTTGTTACTTCCATCAGTGACAGAATTCCACGTTTTGCCTCCATTAATTGTAACATAGAGACTGCGTTTATCTCCTACCACCCATCCTGTCGTCTTATCAACGAAATGCAAACCAAACAGTGCTTGTTTTGTTGAGAATTGTTCATTCCATGTCTGTCCACCATCCGTGGTGTGGTAGATATACCCTGAGTTTTCAGTGTCGTTAGGCGTGCTGTAGGTAATGATCCAACCGTGGGAATTGTCAGCAAAATAGATGTCCTTTAATGATTTTTCTCTAAAGATACTTCCATCGACTTTTTGAAATGTTTTTCCGCCATTGGTTGTTTTGAGTAGGGTTCCCCAATCACCGACTATCCAACCTATGCTTTTGCCCAAATATAGACTATGCAGATTGTATTCAGTGTCTATTTCAATTTGTTGCCATGTCTTTCCGCCATCGGTTGTGTGTATGATAACGCCAGATTCCCCTACACACCACCCTTCGGATGCGTTGCGAAAATACACTTTTTTTAACGGTTTTCCAAAAATACCGCTATTTTGTCTATGCCAATTCTCACCACTGTCTGCAGTGTGGAGAATAATGCTTTCTGCTCCTTCGGTATAGGATCGGTCTGTTTCATCAACATCAGCAGTGTGACCAGAGATCATGCCTACCGAATTCCCAACTGCCCATCCGTGCGTTTCAGAAATAAAATGTACACCGTATAGGTGTGCGCTCCAGTCACCTTTTACGACGGTTTTCCACACCCCTCTTGTTTGTTTCGGTGTGTTTGAACAACCGAGGAAAGGCAAAATCGTTACAAGACTCAAGAGAAACAGATATGAAAGTAGCCGATTTTCGTATCTATTTGTTATTCTCAAAAAGGACTTCGCTGACATCGTGTAATCCTCGGGAGGCATTTACCACCCATCTCGCTGCTCGGATAGCACCTTTAGCAAATGCTTCAGGGCTGTGTGCGCGGTGCACTACACTTAACGTTTCACCTTCAGTCGCAAACATGACAGTATGGTCCCCTGCAATGTCACCACCGCGAATCGCATGAATTCCGATCTGTTTCTCCGGACGCGGTC
>JAPPMR010000530.1 GCA_028818995.1 Candidatus Poribacteria bacterium
CGATAGTCCTAATTGGATGATTACTGAAAATGTAATAGAAACCGATGTCTCCCATTCCGATTAAAACATAACCTGCCTCCAAGAAGGATTTTTGTAAGTCTTCATAGAGAAAGTCGCGCACATAGTCAAGTTCTTCGTAAGTCTTGAACATTCGGGGCAGTTGAAAAATCAGTACATCTTCTTTTATTTCTCCCAGTCCCGTAGCAGTCATCGCACCCGCATGAATGAGTCCATTTCGCATCTTACTGATAACATCAAGCTCGTCCCCCATTACTCCATTCGCGTAGAATCGAAACTTAATATCACCATCGGTTTTGGCTCGTATTTCTTTTCCCATCGCATCGAAATTGTTCATCCAAGTAGAGCCTTTCGGTGCCAGTGTAGCGAATTTAATAGACTCTACAGCACTAACAGAAATTGGTAAACATAACATACCTAATATGATTAGAACCGCACTTGCAATTCCAGCGACGTAGATTTTATTGCTTATTTTTTTATTACGCATTATTCAATTTCTCCTTCTTCCATTTCTAAATCAAAAAGTTCATCAATTTGAGAGAGCCAACGTTTTGATCGAGACTTTGCTAACGATGTTGCTGCTGCTTCGCCAGGAAATATGTCGGACGGTGCATCAAGAACTTCCTGTAACGATTTCTTGTAAAGTTCCACATCCATTTTGGGATAGGCGTAGTATCGCGCCAGATAGAACTTACTCATCAGGAATTTGCCATCATTAATTTCATCAACCTTATCAATGTGTTCCTTTGCCCTTTCAGGATCACCACCGATTGCGGGTGATCGGTCCCCGTAGTAGACAGCATAGAACAGATGTGCACTACCGAAATAGAAAGTTTCGTCTAATTCAAGCACACGCCGCATCATCAGTTCAACACGAGCGAGATCAATCACTTGCATCGGGTCATCTTTCTGCAGGCTAATACCGCGTCCGACAGCATAAGCAGCCCAGAACAACGGTTCTACATCATCCTTTTCCACCTTCTTTAGCAAACTTTCAAACACTTCCATCCCTATAGTTCTTGCTTTGAGGAAAGTTTTATTTGATTTTGCAAGTGCCTTGAACGCATACATCTCAGACCGTACATAATGCTCAATCGCTTGGGCACGCATCTCCGCTGCTGTCTCAAAGTCACCTGCTATCTCCGCTTCTTCCATCCTATCTTCAAGAAATCCGCTGTAAGATGAAAAAGCGCGGGCAGTTTTAACAACCAGCGACTTATTTCCTAACTTAGCTAAACGCTCAAGTGTCTTGAGATTTTTCTCAAGGGTGGTTTCTACCACCACTAAATCGCCCTCTTGTTGAATTTTAGATAACTTACTTAGACCACATCCACCTACGAGAATAGGTAGAAGAAGTAAAAAACCAATTCTAAGAAAAAACTTGTGGTATATCATTTATCGAATTTACCCCCTATCAGTGTTGTACGTCCAATTGTAGACGCAGTTATTGATCCCAAAATTACGATATTCATAAAATCACTAATGGTAAAGGAATAGCGGTATATCTGTTCTTACAGACATGTGATTCCAAGTCACATGTCTATTACTTCTATAGTCAATGTCTCAATATTATATTTTATATTTCATTGAATAAAAACGGAAGATCGACAACTTTACCGCTGACTCGCCCCTCTTCAGTCTCAATTTGAATCTGACTACCCTGCTCCGTAAATGCCATTCGTACGTACCCTAAAGCAATCAGTTTTCCAAGTGTAGGGGAATAGGCTGAACTTGTAACCCATCCGACTTCTTTTTCACCATTGAAAATTTTTGAGTTCTGTTGAATAGCATTTTCTGCGTCAATTTCAATCCCACGCAATAGACGGTTGGGATGTCCACGATACTTCATACGTGCCACTATCTCTTGACCGATATAACATCCTTTCTCAAAATCAATTGCGTGTTCTAATTCCGCTTCAAGCGGAATAATTGCATCGGTTAATTCAGTCCCATATCTTGGTGTGCCTGCTTCAATCCGTAGAGATTCAAGTGCATCCCAGCCAATAGGGACAATATTTGGTCTTTCAGCCATTAACCTTTCCCATAGTGCTTCCAACGCATTAGCTGGAGTATAAAGATGGTATCCATATTCTCCGACAGTATTCGATCCCACACAAACAATCCGTTGTTTATCAAAAACGTAAGATCGAGAATGATACTCTGATAAATTGCTGAGATCCTCCGTATTTAAAACAGACTGAACGAGTTCTGGTGATTTCGGTCCGTAAACAGCAATTGCCCCTATCTTGTCTGTTTCCAGAGAAAGTTCTACATCATCTGCAATAAGGTACTTATCCAATTCTGTAAAAGCATTTTCTGCACTTTCAGGAGCAGTGCTGATGTAGATCGCATCTTCAAGGATATATACGTTCAAATCAGCGATAATTTTACCACGATTAGTTAAAAGTGTGGCGTAATTACCTTCCCCATTTGAGAGTTTTTCAACATCATTAGAGATAAGACGATGCAAAAATTTTGCCCGATCTTCTCCAGTTAAAATAAGAGTGCCGTGGTATGAAATATCAGCAATGCCGACATCGTTTCTAACGGCCTCGTGTTCAGAAACAGCATCGGTAAATTGAGTAGCTAAGTTCCAGCCTTCATGTCTTTCTGCAAAGGTAGCACCAAGCTTGCGATGAATTTCATATAGCGGTGTATTTTTCATTTTTCCTCATTCTGATCCATTGTTTGCAAGTATTTTATAGTAGAATCCATAATTATTTTATATTGTGGTAGGTGCGATTTCTAACCACACTGGACTTACACTTACATTAGCGGAACGCACAGTAAACGCGATACCGATACCCATTTATTCAATATCACTGTGAATATAGCCGTAATGCATCAGAGCACGATCCACCATCCGCATATTATCCCCATTCCTACTCGCTAATTTTCGACAAAAAGGCACATACTCACACCAAAACTTTTTGGTATACGAATTCTTTACCGTATCATTTTTATTAACACTCCAAACGGCGTAAACATCAATAATAGGATACAAACCCTCATCATATAGATGTAGAATCGCTGAAGCTCTTGCGTACGAAATACCGTCCAATTTCAGAAGCGTTTTCAATTTATCCCAGTCGTTATCGCTTGCGAAGGCAGCTTTGGTAATCCTTTTTACCCTCTCCGGATTATTGTCATAAACTCGTTTTGATTGGCGCCGCGACTTCCAGTATGAAATATCGTACAATTCATCTAAAGTCATATTATTTTCGCGCTGAATACTATCCTTGCGCTCTATAAGGCTTTGCTCCCACTTCCGAGAACGCAATTTTTGACATTGAATATAACGCTTAGCCCAGTATTCAATTTCTGACTCACAGAACCGTAAACATAAATCCATAATAATCCTTTTGAGAATGCACCACAAAACCCAGTATTAGACAACCTTGTGGTAGAACACTCCTATATACTACAATCTATCGCATAAATCACTTGTAGGGTGGGTCTCTGTGCCTGTCACTACAATAAGGTTGGGTTTCTGAGAAAGAAACTGGGCTTCCAAAACCCTCCTACAAGAAGAAATATCACTAAATTGACACCTATGCCTACGGGTTTCGCTACTCTCTACCCAACCTACTTTAGTTGAGCTCACGTTATACTATTAAAACATTCGTGTTAAACGCCAAATTAACTTTGGTGTACGTAACGAGGATTCAATATTAATAGGATATGCAATTTCAACACCAGTGCTCAAAGGTTGAAAATCTCCGGGTGGACTAATAAAAAATGAGAATCCAACACCTATTGCAGTTTTTAAATGACTTAGAGAAAAACCTGACAAAGGGTTTTCATCATACTGCCACACCTGTCCTGAATCCAGGAAAGTGCTAAATGCCCATCCAAATGCTGCATCTGTGTCAATATTTATACGAGTCTCTTCAAAAAATCGATATTCAATATTGAGAAGAATTCGTTTATCTCCTGCAAATGTGTTGAAACCGTACCCGCGTACCGTAGTCGCGCCACCAAGATAAAGAAGCCGCTGTCTTGGCAAAGGCGCGTCCGAAAAATCACCGGAAAGCCGAAAATTCAATTGATGTGGTCCATACAACCTTGTGTAGCGAACTAATTTAAATTTGTATAGGTTAAATGTCCATTCGCCGCCAAGAAAACTTCCTGCCATTTCAACCCCAAAATGTCCGCGCCATCCACGTCTTGTTCGTTCATTTGGCCAAGGTAATAGATGACTTCCAACATATTGCGGACGCTTAATTGTCGATTTTCGATCTCGTGTATCAAAAGTATATCCAAGAGAAATCAACTTTAGATGTCCACGATCAATTCGGGCATTGTCATTCTTAGGACGTGTACGGTCGAAATAACTCCAGTCAGTTGATTTGAACAAATTATCGTGGTCTTCTTGTGTGAAGTCAAGCCTTAATAGCGAAGATGTTCCAAACGTTTGAGCGATCCAAATTTGTTCTCCGTTACGTTCATAATAATTATCAAAAGTAGTGCCATAAACCGCAGCACTTAGACTACTATCATAAGGTAATAGGCGAAACG
>JAPPMR010000249.1 GCA_028818995.1 Candidatus Poribacteria bacterium
CAGGACTTACGCATTTTTGTAAAATGGTGTATACTCTTCTATTATGAATACATTTACACTCTCTGAAAAGAAGCATAACTTATATGCCGATTATTGTCAATTTTTGATAGCAAGTTTCACTAACTTTACACAAACCTATTTTGCAGATCACACAGACACTTGGAGCCACGATCAACTCAATCGTTTTTTGAGAAATGAAAACATTTCTTCAAGTGAACTCTGGAAATCCGTCCAAGATGACATTGAGTATGATGCTGATGGATACATAGTCTTTGATGATGTTGTGCTTTCTAAACCATATGCCAAAGAGATTGAAGCACTTCGTTCTCAATGGAGTGGTAGCGACAAGAAAGTGGTTGTCGGCATCGGTATTGTCACGTGTCTTTATGTCAATCCCAAGACACAGAAGTATTGGATCATTGATTATCGTCTTTTTGACAAAGATCATGATGGTAAAACCAAGATAGACCATTTACTGGAAATGTTGCGAAATGCTGTTTTCAAGAAACAACTCCGGTTTCGGACAGTGCTGATGGATGCTTGGTATGCGTCAATGAAAGTCATGAAAGCGATAGAACAACTTTCCAAGATTTTCTATGTGCCTCTGAAACGCAATCGTCTTGTGAATGATACAGATGGCGTCAACCCGCACCAACAAGTCAAAGATTTATCTTGGACCGAGACAGAAACACGCCACGGGAAACGCGTGCACATCAATAAGTTTCCCAAAGGGCACCAAGTGAAGTTGTTCCGGATAGCCTCCTCTAACGGACGCACGGAATATATTGCGACCAACGATTTATCTCAATCGGATGCGGATGCGACAGAGCAAGTATATCGCGTGCGCTGGAAGATTGAAGAACTCCATCGTGAGCTCAAACAAGTGACCGGTATTGGCAAATGTCAATGTCGTGCGTTGCGTGCTCAAAGAAATCATATTGCGTGTTGTTTTCAAGTATGGGGCTGTTTGAAGCGTGCTGCCCGTGCAGTTGGTAGAACAATTTATGATCTTAAAGATAGCTTATTGGATGATTATTTACGACATCAACTCTCTAATCCTTCAATAATCTTCAAGACTGCGTAAGTCCTGTAACTTTTAAACTTTTGGTGCAAGTTTTTTTGAAAAAAAGTTTTATATGTGGTAAAATAATTATACTTACTAATCGTATTGAGTTGTTTTCAGGTAATAATATGGCAAGTCTTCCAAAGATTTACGCCCCTCAGGAAATTGAGGGTAAATGGTACCAATTTTGGCAAAACAACGGCTTCTTTCATGCCGAAGCAACATCCGACAAACCTCCCTACGCAATTGTGATCCCTCCCCCGAACATCACTGGCAGTCTACATATTGGACATGCGCTTGATAACACACTCCAAGATTGCCTTATCCGATGGAAACGCATGCAGGGTTATAATGTGCTTTGGATGCCAGGGACTGATCACGCCGGCATTGTAACTGAACTCATCATGGAGCGAAAACTTGCTGAAGAAGGCACAAGTAGGAACGCTCTCGGTCGTGAAAAATTTATAGAGCGGATGTGGCAGTGGAAAGACGAATCCGCCGGGTATATCGTCTCGCAGCTTCAACGACTTGGATGTTCATGCGACTGGAAACGTGAGCGGTTTACACTTGATGACGGGTTATCAGAAGCGGTTCGCACGGCTTTTGTCAAACTTTATAATGAGGGACTTATCTACCGTGATACCTATATGGTGAATTGGTGTCCACAGTGCAACACAGCAGTAAGTAACCTTGAAGTAGAACCAATTGAAATTGATGGAAATTTTTATCATATCCGTTATCCTGTTATAGATAGTGATGTGATGCTTGAAATTGCCACAACACGACCTGAAACGATGTTGGGTGATACAGCAGTGGCAGTGCATCCTGACGATGAACGCTATCAACACCTGATAGGCAAAAAAGTCCTTCTTCCACTTAGCGACAGGGAGATTCCGATTATAGCAGATGACTATGTGGATACCGAATTTGGGACAGGTGCGTTGAAAGTTACGCCTGCCCACGATGTCAACGACTATGAAATCGGTTTGAGACACGATCTTGAGCAACGGACTATCTTCACGCAAGACGGGCATATCAACGAAAATGCGCCTAAAAAATACGGCAACTTGTCCCGATGGGACTGCCGAAAAATGGTAGTAGAAGATTTGGAAAAAGCGGATTTTCTTGTCAAAATTGTCCCGCATAGACATGCTGTTGGACATCATGATCGTTGCAACACAGTCGTAGAACCAGCAATATCGCTACAATGGTTCATGAATGTACGTCCGCTTGCAGAACGCGCAATAGAAGCAACAAAAAAGGGTGAAATTACATTTATTCCTGAACGTGAAACGACACGTTTTTATCACTGGATGGAGAATATTGAACCGTGGCCGATTTCACGCCAAAGATGGTGGGGACACCGACTCCCAATATGGTATTGTAATGCTTGTGATGCAGTGACTGTTGCAATGGATACACCGCAACAGTGTGAATGCGGCGCGACTGACTTTCATCAAGATGAAGATGTATTAGACACATGGTTTAGTTCAGGATTGTGGCCCTTTTCAACAATGGGGTGGCCAGAAGAAACGGATGAGTTAAATACCTTTTATCCCACATCTGTGCTTGTCACCGGGTGGGATATTCTGTTTTTCTGGGTAGCAAGAATGATTATGTTAGGACTCGGATGTATGGATGAGGTGCCATTCCGTAAGGTCTATCTGCACGGGCTTGTTGCTGACGAAAAAGGGCAGAAGATGAGCAAGTCAAAAGGAAATAGCATCGATCCTTTGGAGACGATTGCAACTTATGGCACTGATGCCTTCCGATTTGCACTTGCAAACACAAGCACACCGATCCCTTATGTCCCACTACTGGAATCTCAGATTGAGGCTGGTAAACGATTCACTAACAAAATTTGGAATGCAGCCCGATTCATTCTCATGAACTTAGAGAAGTTTCCTGTTCCAGCAGAAAAGGCAGAGATGACAGAAGGACAAGAATTATTAGAAATTCAATGGATACAAAGTCGCTTGAGCTATACGATCAAAACTGCGACCGATGCAATTGAGAACTTCAGATTCTACGAAATGGCACAAACTCTCTATGCGTTTCTGTGGCATGAATTCTGTGATTGGTATCTGGAATTTGCGAAACAACGTCTTTCAAAAAATGAACCGGAGGCGTTGTGGGTAGCTGCTGATGTATTGGAACAAATGATGCGACTCCTACACCCAATAATGCCGTTTTTAACAGAGGAAATTTGGCAACAACTTCCGCATGGCGGTAATAATCCCACTGCCAACGACAACGCATCTGTGACTGTTGCACCTTGGCCAGAACCAATCGGGGAAAATCCCACAGCAGAAGCAACGATGACGAATATCATGGAAGTTATTGAGAATATCAGAAGCATTCGCGGTGAACTGAACGTTCCAATCGGAGCATCAGTGGAAGTACACATTCAATCACCGAATGCTGAAGATCGGAATCGACTTGAAACATATCTTGAACGATACTTACCTGCTTTTACACGGGTATCCAAAATAACTATTGCAGAGTCTTTACCGAAACCTTCCGCTTCTGCCGAAGCCGTAATTGGAGACCTCGCTATCTATATTCCATTGGCCGGTGTAATTGACTTTGAAGCTGAAAAAGCACGGCTAACGAAACGTTACGACCAGACAGTCAAAGACGTTGCAGCGGCGCAAAAGACATTAGAAAATCCTAATTTTATTGAACGTGCCCCGGAAAAAGTTGTGGCACAAAAACGGGAACTCCTTGAACGTTTATTGGTTGAACAAGAGAAGTTAGCACGTAGTCTCACGATGCTTTCTTCGTGATTATGGTAAGTTTGAAAAATGGCAATTGAAAATAACAACCGATGTTTTGTTTGCGGCACGAATAATCCGTATGGCTTGCAGGTAGAACCGAAAATCAAAGATGCAGGGGCAGAGGTCCACATAGAATGTACACCGCCAGCACACATGCAAGGGTGGGCGAACATTCTTCACGGTGGTATAATAAGTACCCTATTAGATGAGGCTATCACTCATATTGGCATAGGAACTTTTGATGGGCCTGCGGTTACAGCACAACTTGAAGTTCGTTTTCGGAAGCCCGCACCAATAGGTGTAAAACTGCTTGTTTTTGCAGAACGTATTAAGGTTTCGCGCCGTTTAGTTGAGGCAAAGGCTGAAATAAAACTTAGTGATAGCACCCTTATTGCTACTGGCACCGGAAAGGTCATGCCGGTTGATGAAAGTTATACCTCTACGCCTCCAATAGAATAGAATGCCGAAAGGCTTGCAAAAAATATATGAACACAGAAACAGATTCTTCTGTGCTGAATTCAGAAGCGCGTTCAAACTGGTATACAGATGTCTTAATAATCGGTAGTGGGGCAGCGGGGTTGCGAGCTGCACTTGCTGCAAGTGAACGTGCGGATGTCACCCTCATTACGAAAACAACACTCAAGGAGAGCAATACGCTTTATGCGCAAGGTGGCATCGCTGTGCTATGA
>JAPPMR010000531.1 GCA_028818995.1 Candidatus Poribacteria bacterium
GTTAATAGATTTTACTGAGAGTATATATTGTAGGACACGTCTATCCACAATCCCTATTTTAGAGGGTCACGGTTGAAATCAATTTATTTATGCGTGCTGGTACCAATCTGAATTAAAATGTTGACAAATCGTTTAGTTTTAACATAAAATTAAATATGAACGCTAATGCTAATAACATTTAGATTAAGGAGTTCATTATGCTTACGCAAGATCAGGTAGATTTTTACAACGAGAACGGTTATCTCAAGGTAGATCAACTTTTCACATCAGATGAAACTCAGGAACTCGCGTCAGAAATGGTGCGGATTATAAACAATTGGGGACAGGAGACTATTGGTTGGCCCGGACCTTGGCGCACCAAATACCTCAAAGAGGAAGACCAACAGACCACAAAGGCAGTTTTCATGCACAATCCACACTTCTATTCTGCTACATGGGGTAGGGTGATTTTCCATGAGCGTTTGACAGGTGCTGTGCGGTCACTCATTGGAGAAACTGTTCAGTGGCATCACACGGTGCTGCATGCAAAACCGCCAGAAAAAGGTACTCCATTTCCGATGCATCAGGATTATCCATTTTATCCACACGATGGACTTGATTTTGTTGACTGTCTTGTCCATCTTGACGATGCACCATTTGAAAGCGGCGCACTTAGAGTTGTACCGGGAAGTCATAAAGAGGGGCCACGAGAACATATCACAGGAGAAGGCACTGCTCCGCATTTGCCAACAGATAAATTCCACCCTGATTTTATTGACTCTATCCCGATTCCGGCGGAAGCTGGAGATGTCATTTTCTTCAGTTATTGTCTCATCCATTGGTCTGAAGTCAATCGTACAGATCAATGGCGGAAAGCGGTGCGATTCGGGTACCACACACCTGAAATGCGTCCTGTTGGTCGGGATCCGAAAGAGCCATACAACAACATCATGGCGGGTGGTTTTAAAGATAATCCTTCTGCAGGCGACATACTTGCATAATTGAATCATCTTATACACAAATATCAGTTTTTATGCATTGATGCTGTACGATCATGTCAATGTATGAGGGGTAAATTTGTTTACAACTAATTTTAAGTCTGCCAGTATTGGTAAAGAAAAATGATCTTATAAACTGAAAATCGCTATCATACCGGTAAATTTGATGTAGAAGGAGAAATATAGATGTCTTTGTGTAAAAAAATCAAGAATTTTCCTAAAATGAATCATAATATTTTCTTAAAACATTTCTTTTTTGTATCTATTATAAGTATATGTTTTATTTTTGCTACAAATGCGTTTAGTCAGGAACCTTCTCAAACTGGTGCGGAACCTTCGCTTGCCCAAAAGGTTTTTGAGAAGTATCGAACGTTACTATTACGAGATGATATACAAGAGTTATTACCAACAATACTTGAAGAAATCAAGAAGCCGGAAAATCAAGCACTCTTAAATCCAGCAACTATTACGGCAGTTGTTGATAGTCCGGATGTATTGAAAGCATTTGTACCTGATATAGATGATGAATTCATCACGTTGTTAAAAGAGGACCAGGAAATACAAACATTCTTAAGGGATTCTGATGTTCAAACTTTACTCCAGGATCCAGAAGCAATTGACGAACTTGCATCCCTGCTTGAGACAAGTGAACTTCCTCTTGTAGAACGTATTGTTGAAAGGTACCAAGTGTTTTTTCAACGAGAAGATATTATGAAGCTGCTGCCTGGCATCCTTGCAGAATTCAAGAACCCTGACAATCAGGCACTTCTGCAACCAAATACGTTAACACTCGCGGTTGAAAATCCTGATCATCTAAAGGAAGTGTTGCCACAGATAAATGATGAATTCATTAGACTTCTCAAGGAGGATGCTGAGGTTAAGGCATTCATTAGTGATCCCGATGTTCAACTATTGCTTCAGGATACCGCTGCAATTGATGAACTTGCGGCGTTACTTAATATTAGATTCCCTGTCGTTGTAAGGATTGTTCCAGCATCAGTGGAATCCCCTCAGGCAGGTGAACAACTTGTTATTACTGTTGATATAGCGGATGGTGAAGGTGTTAGCGGATATGAGGGAACGATACAGTTTGACCCAACTGCACTTCGATTTGTTTCATTGGAGCATGGATCCTATCTTTCTGGCGAATTGTTGCCCATTTCCACAAAAGTTGAGGAGAACCGAGTGGCTTTCGCTCAAATTTCTGTTGATATGACCGCAGATGCTACAGAAGGCACTCTCGTTACAATAACTTTTGAAGTACTCAATGCCAAAGCATCAACACTAACTTTATCTGATGTGATAATTGGTGGGTTTGGAGGGGTTAATTTTCCTGTAACAGTTGAAGATGCCGAAATCCTTGAACCCCAAAAACCGTGGGATGTTAACGGGGATGGTAGAGTAAATATCTTGGATTTGACTTTTGTCGCATCGCATTTTGGCAAAGAAGATGCGCCACCCGCTGCAGATGTTAATGGGGATGGTAGAGTAAATATTTTAGATTTAACGCTTGTTGCAAGTCATTTCGGTGAATGAAGTGAAAGTAATTTATAGCAAACGGATTAGATTCGGGCGGGGTGTCCCGCCCTTTTTTGTTAGGATAGCACACACCAGAAAGAGAAATTCAATTTAGTGCTTCGTCAAGTGATAATTGAGGGGCTTAAAAATAGTCGGGAATCGGAGTTCCCTCCTACCTTATCCGTTCTTTCGTAGGAGCGATCTCCGAATCGCGACCTACAAAATAGAATTTTACAAAGCATTAGCATATTATGCTTTGTAAAATTCTACTGTTGTACCAGCCATGTCAGCAACTTTTTCTATCAGTTTGTTCCGTTCTGTTTCAACCATACCAGAGTAAGCCTTCGCTATGTCTATTTTCTCTTGCATTTGTGCCACATCGTCAGGTCCAGTGACAAGGGTACTCACAGGAAATGACCAGACAAAACGAATCGCTTCCGAAATGCTAACTCGATTTGGCACGACTCTTGGATTAGGACCGTGTTTGCCATGTTTAGAACCGCCAAAAAAACCACCATTTGCCAACGATTTCATTCCAATTACACCGATGTTTCGCTTAACCAGCGTCGGAACTACCCCTTCAATAAAACTTTCGTAACTCATGTCAGCTATATTTATAGGCAATTGGCAAGCATCAAAAATGTCGGATTTTTCTAAGACACGTTGATGAGCGGACGGGCTCGTATGTCCTGTAAAACCGATAAAACGTGTTTTTCCAGATTCCTTCGCTTCTGCCATCACATCAAAAATACCGTTATCAATCCTTCCGTCCACGTCCTCAGGGTTTCGAACGGCGTGGACTTGCCAGAGATCAAGTTGGTCAGTATTGAGACGTTTAAGTGAACCTTCAAGATGTTTTCTTGCGGTTGCCGCGTCGCGCGCTGTTGTCTTGGTCATCAGAAAAATGTCATCACGATATTTTGGAATCAGCAGTTTGCCTAAACGTTCTTCGCTTTTACCCGCTTGGTAAGATTCTGCTGTGTCAAAGAAACGGACACCACCTTCCAGGGCGGTTTCAATTGTATTTTGGGCTTCTTTTTCTGCCATTTCACCGATATGCCAACCACCGACTCCGAGTATTGTAACGGCTTCACCTGTTCTGCCAAACTTACGCATCGGTAAGAGTGTCCCTAAACGGTCACTTGAAGGCTTTGCGTCCTGACCTTCTGCATTTGCTGAAGATAGGAGAATACCAGTGGTTAATCCTGCTAATGACTTTAGAAATGCACGTCGATCAATCATAGTTGTTACCTCCTATTCTATCTTACAATTTTACCTCAATTTTGTCAAGAGAATTTGTATTTGACGGTTTCGCTTGACCCAAGCAATTTTTCAGATGTATAATTACATGGTATTTAAGATAGCATTGACATCCTTAAGTTACAGAACAAATAATATTATAAATATGAAACAGACTATATACAGATCAATTCCTGATAAACTTGTTATCCTCACATTTGATGATGGATGTAAATCTCAAGCGACTTTTGTAGCACCGATCCTGAAAGAGTATGGTTTCGGCGCGACTTTCTATATTACAGAGGGACTCGGTTTTCTCAAGAATAAAAAAGCTTATATGACGTGGGAAGAAGTGTACGGATTACATGAAGCAGGGTTTGAAATTGGAAATCATACGCGCCATCATCGTAATGTTACCCAACAATCCGATCAAGAATTAAAAGACGATCTACAGTATATTGATGTGCGCTGTGAGGAATTCGACATCTCACAACCAACAACTTTCTGTTACCCGGGTTACAGTCACAATGAAGCAGCAGTCAGAGTTGTCGCTGAGCACGGATTCCATTTTGCGCGTCGCGGTGTTGCCCCAGAGTACCCCTACAATTCCGAAGGTGGGCGCGGCCCAGCTTATGACGCTGCAGTTCACCATCCACTCCTGATTCCGACAACAGGTGCTTCCGGACCGAATTGGAATTTTGAAGATTTTAGATGTGCACTTGAACAAGCAAAAGATGGGAATATTGCTGTCCTGACGTTTCACGGTGTGCCAGATCTGGAACATCCGTGGGTACA
>JAPPMR010000827.1 GCA_028818995.1 Candidatus Poribacteria bacterium
AGATTAAAACATGCTGCAGTCAGTAGGTTGGTTGATGCCCCCTGCTGACTGTAGCGGTTTTGATAAGATTGATTATTTTTTGTCAAGTTGCAGCTGTTCTATCACAGCATCCGCAAAATCAGAGTCCCAATTTTCTGAAAGTGATTTTCGCAATTGAAAAATGACTTGTTCGCTGTTGCTAAGTGAGTTCGGCAAAATGTTCTGGATTTGTTTAGCAATATCGTTTTGCATCTGCGTTTTTCGTTCTTTTAACGATTGCCTTAATTCTTTTGTGGAAAAAAACGTATCGTATTCTTCTTTGGAAAGTTGCTGCGAAATAATTATATCTGGATACTGTTCAGCAGACTTTATCCATAACTGGGTAACTTTAAATTCTATATCACTTGTTATAGGGATGTTATTATTACTTTGTTCAGGGGTTCGGATAGGTAATACTTGATTTGATTCGGATTTACCATCTAATACCTGTGCATCTTCTGTAATAGGCATCAAAATAGGATTACCCTGTTCATCTTTTTCATAATCAATTGGGTTGCCAGAATCATCATAGATAAGCGTTGCACCATGCTCTTCTGCAATTTTAAGAATAAATGTTCTACGAGTTTGTATTTCCGATAACTGATTTTCTATTTCCATGATTTCTTGGTCAAGCCGCTTAGCATTTTCCAGACGTATTTCACGCATATACTGCAACTCAGGATTTTGTGCTATCACAGCTTCCAAATCAAAATTATCGTCATATTCCTTTATAAGTTGTGCTACTTTCGCTTCTATTGATCCAGGTTCTTTAAATTCATCTGACATAGCCTGTCGCGCTTCTGGTGAAGCGTTTTTATATTCTTCCCACGGTATCCAATTAGTCTCAAATATAGGCAAATCATCCTTTGTTTCATCTGTAGTTGTTTTTAAATCTTGTTCTTTAGATCTTCTCTTGGAAATATCAGCCATAATCCTGTCAAAGTCTGATTGATCCATTTTTTTAAAAGGGTCAACAGGTTTTTTTCTATCATTTTCGCTATCAGTTGTAACAGGTTTCGTATCCGTTTTATTATCTGTGGAAACTACTTTAGTGTCAACGTCTTCTATATGTATATGCGTATCAGTTCCATAACCTAATTCAGTTCTATGACTTAATATTATAAATAAGAATGAAAAACCGAGCATGAAAATAATTGTAATAATAATAATCTTAGTAAAGAGTCTCATAATTAAATCCCCTATAAAATTGGGTAGTAGTCCCAGTTAGTAGATACCAACTGGGACTGATTATTACTCACCACTATCTTTGTTTTCATAGTCGGTGTCGAGCTGCTTCTTTTTCTGCTCTTCGGCTGCTTTTTCAGCATTGAGATCATCAATTTGTTGCTGAAGACGTGCCACTTCACCATCATGATATGCTTCACGATTTTCAAAATGCGTGATCATACTCTCAGCCATGACTATCCGTTTCTGGGTGTCATCCATGTGTTGTTCAGCGGCTGCAATGATGGCTTCCTGCATAGGTATATCTGCTTCAGCAGCAGCTTTCCTGGCTCTTGCATCATTTCTCTTTGCTTGCCAAGATTCAATATCATCCGCTACCACAGAATAACTATACTTGCTTGCCAAATTCCAAAAGCGATCCAGATTCTCATTGGCTTCAGAAAGATCAGCACTTGCTATCGTAAGTGCTTTTTGGGCAGCGTCTAATGCCTGTGAGGCAGCACTGTGATCGTTATATGCAGCAGTATAACTGCTCTCATAGATTTTTTTCTGTGTCTCCCATTGCGTTACAGAATTATCACAACTAACAGCATGAATCTTATGTATATCTCGCTCTTTTTCCAACTCTTTGATATCTTTATCAATAATACCAATTTTTTTTCAATATATCTTCCAGAATTTTGTCGGGTTTCGTCAGCTTTTTTATGTCATCCCAAATACCCGCATCTGCTATATCATCGCCTTTTTTGGGTTTAGCATCTATAACGGATCCAACGGTAAGTGTTGCAACCACCATATAACAAACCAATAAAATTATGGAGGTATGCCTTCTGGTATAATAATTTTTCAAGAACATCATTTACTCCTTATCGGATACAATCCTGTATCCAGTTGGGTTGATTCGAGTTAGATTGTAAAAATATCTAACCTTCATCCATCTATATGGTATTTCCATATAGCGGTCATTTTGGATTTGACAGACCCTCAAGGAGATGTTGGCAGGAAAAGTAAAAGTTGCTGGCAACTGTTCCTTTTCGGGCTCGCTGGTTTCCATATTTCTATAGCAACAAGCGTAATACTTGTGGTAAAATGAAAACCAGCCCTGTCATACCTGAGTTATGGCATGGCTACGCGCTGATTGTGCTTTTGTGGTAATCAGCACTGTCAGTGCGCCCCCACTCGGGGGTTAGCGTGCCCAGGTGTAACACACGCGTTCCGGGCATTCCTAACACCTTGTGTAAAGTCTACACGACTTTACAAAAAACGTCCACTACTTTTACAAGTAATTTCTGACATTTTTATATATTATACAACATTTACGTTTTTAATGCAACAATTTTTTACTTTTTGGACAGAATTATTTAGTTTTAAGTATTCTCGGTTAATAGTTTACTGATAGTTTATATTATAGGTTAGGTTGAGGAACGAAACCTGCCGAATGCCAAAAGCGCATGAGGCGTTGATTTGGCAGCGTGTCAAACGCTCATGCTGCGTTGATTCCCTACGAGAACTATAATATGAAATTAGGATATGTATTAATATATTGAAGATATAGATTAGGAAGGGTGAAGTGATACCTATAACTGTCAACGTAATCAATTTTCAGACATGGAAATCCTCTTCAGCGAGACTGAAAGGCACTTAGAATGTTCCGAATATGCATAATGAAAAATTACCGATCTATTTTATTAAACTTCATCAAAGCCCTCCAACAAGGAAGATGACATGGTTAATGCCCAAATATTTACACACTCTTGACATCCGATTAATTTGCTTAAACTGCAAAAACAACATATAATTAAACCACTATTTTCAAACAAGGAGCAACACATGTATATTAAGGTTATTACATTCCTCTGTGCCATACTAACATTAGGCGTGTTTATAAGTGTTAGCGATGCTCAGATTGATCCTGAGAAGATTGTCGGGATATGGTTACTTGACGAAGGTAAGGGTAATGACGTTAAAGATGCGTCTGGAAATGAGAAGAAAGGTACTGCTGCACAATCCAATTGGGTTGATGGGAAAGTTGACGGGGCACTAAGTATTAAGAAGGGCGGGACTGTCACTATTCCCATTGGTAAAGGAACCATTCTGGATAAAATGAGTTTTATCTTGTGGCTTCAGTTTACCAATGTTGGTGGACAGCAAAACTATTTCTCTATATGGGATCAAAGTGGCAATCGCTATGTTCCATATAAAGATGGTAGCAATTTCCTCCGAAGTTGGACCAATAACTGGAACATTGGCAGTGGTGTGAGTGTTAAAGCGGGAACATGGTATCACGTTGCCAACATTTACGATGGGAATACCGCGAAAATCTATGTGAATGGTGAAGAAAAGATCTCACAAGCGGTGCCAAAGTTTCAACTCCAAGATCAAGATCAGACTGCATGGCTTGCGACTGATAGAGGAACTGGTTTTCAATCGGCATGTATAATGGATGAAGTCGGTCTCTTTAACGATGCCCTCTCCAAAGAAGAGATTCAGAATATAATGAACGATGGTATCCACCAAGCTGTTCTTGCTGTGGAACCGTCAGATAAACTTCCTACGGTATGGGGGAAATTGAAGCAGCGGTAGAATTTAGTGGAGCGTATAACCTTGGTAATGATTGGTGAACCTTGTTTGTTATGAGGTATCATTCATTACCGAGGTCTTACTACTCGTGTCCCTGTATCGGAAGTCCAGTGGTATACTATGCCATCTTGATGTGTATAAAGGTTTATGATCGGTTGTATCGTGCCTTTTCTTCCACGCAGGCGTCCATCGGGAAAGGTTGTAATAGGTGCGTTAAACTTCCAAGTATAAATTTCCCCACCTGAACTTTGCTCAACGATCTTATGAGGTTGTCCCCATCTTTGGATAACTTCTGAAATGTGTCGTCCTTTATACACATCCATGCCTCGCCGTACTGATGGGGCGTTTTCCAATTTGTATTTGTTTTCTATAGGAGTGTATGTTGCACAACCTATCAGTAAAATGGTCATGGTGACTGCCAGCAGATTTAATGTTTTCATTGGAAAACTCCTTTATTTATAAATAGACCCGAACTAAACTATTGCTTTGTTAACATATTATTGTCCGTCGCTATTCGGAGATCGCTCCTACTGAAATGTCCCTTCTTGTAGGAGGGAACTCCGATTCCCGACTACATTCAAGAACTATCAGGATTATTCAGTTTTCAGTTTTTCTGCGCATTTTATTGCAAACGTTAATATTTTATAGTCGCATTGTAGGTCGGGTTGAGTTTACGAAACCCGACAATCTTAGTGTGACAGTGCGATCATGTCGGGTTTCTTAAACTCTACCCGCTGAATCATGC
>JAPPMR010000735.1 GCA_028818995.1 Candidatus Poribacteria bacterium
AACTTCGTTCGAAACGACAAGGCTTCGGCCTCTTTATCAGAAAAACCTATATCTTTAAACACATTTCCACTGCTTTTCTCAAATTTCACATCATCGCACATATATTTCCTCTATTTCTTTTGCTCGTTTTAAGCGTTGCTTGATAAGGTCTATTTCTCTTTTTGGGGTTCTTATCCCTCGTGTTGATTTCTTCTCAAAACAATGTAGGACATACACCCGTTCTCGGATGCTCACCGTGTAAACAGCCCGATATGCATTGGTAGAAAGTCGGGCAACAATCTGTAGGACTCCTGTGCCGAGACCTTGCATCGGTTTAGCGGTCGGATGTTTATCCCCGAGCTGAGCGTATTGCAACGCTTTACCAATTGTTTGTCTGGCCTCTTTGGGAAATCGCCGCAGTCGTTCACGCGAATCCCCAACCCATACAACTTCTTTCAAGGGTACTTACTTCCTAAAAAACGCTTAAAGAGGTTCTAATTTCACTGGACACACCTTTAACTCAGCTGTATGGGTTACAGGATCATATCCAGAGCCAGTTAAAAGATTGACAGGGACATCAGCGAAACTGAAACTGGCGAAAACGGTACCACGCGGTGAGCGGTTTGTCGCTTTAACTTTAATGGTGATACTCCCACGTGCACTGCTCATTTTGCACCATTCACCATCTGTCAATTCCCATTTTTCAAGGTCAGCAGGGTTCACTTCAAGGGATTCCTCTGGTAACAGATAGTCTATACCTTGTGCTCTACCCGTTTGAGTACGTGTGTGATAGGATTGCAAACGTCTCCCAGTCGTCAGCCACACAGGGAAGTCATCGCTAATTGTCTCTGCCGGGTCTCGGTAGTGAACGTTGGAAAAGATTCCTTTTCCATTGACGAACGTTTCTTCATGTAAACGCGGGGTGCCAGGGTGCGCTTTGTGTGGAACGGGCCACTGGTATTCACTTTTCTCAATACGCTCCCAATCTAACCCCGCATAAATAGGTGAAAGATGACAGAGTTCATTGAAAATCGGTTTTGGCGCATCATAATCAAAACCTTTGAATCCGAGTCGCTTTGCAATTTGGCAAATAATCCACCAATCGGGTTTTGCTTCACCGGAAGGTGGAACAGCAGCTCGCATCCGTTGGACACGGCGCTCTGTATTTGTGCAGACCCCGTCCGTTTCGCCCCAGGCTGTTGCAGGAAGTACAACATCGGCAAGCTCTGCGGTTTCGGTCAGGAAGATGTCAATCACAACGAGATGTTCTAAGGAACGCAGGGCATGTTCACAATGTTCACGGTCAGGATCGGATAGCAATGTATTTTCGCCATCAATCAGCATTGCATGGATGCTGTCACCACAAAGTTCTAAAGCAGTGACCTTTGTGATACCTTTTTCAAGGTCAATTTCTTTACCATAAGCCACTTTGAATTTTTCCTGATGCTTGGGATCAGTAACAGATTGAAAACCGGGATAGTTGTTTGGTAAAGCCCCGCTATCGCCTGCACCTTGTATGTTGTTTTGTCCACGCATCGGGTTAATACCAGTGCCCTCACGTCCGACGTTTCCTGTCATCAGCGCAAGGTTACACAAACTTTGGACATTCTCTACACCACAAATATGTTCAGTAATACCGAGCGTATAGTAGATGGCAGCTTTGTCCGAAGCCCCGTACCACATCGCCGCCGTTTCAATGTCCTTTGCAGGCACGCCCGTGATAGACTCTGCCCATTCCGGTGTCCATTGACTGATATGTTCAAAGAATTCATCAAATCCAGATGTCCGGTTTTCAATGAATTCTTCATTAATTAACCCCTCACGGGCAATAACGTGTGCCATGCCGAGAAGCAGTGCAGTATCAGAACCAACACGAAGCGGCAAATAGAGATGGGACATCTCTGCCAATCCGATGCGCCGTGGGTCTGCCACAATAAGTTTAGCCCCACGAGCAATTGCTTTTTTCAATCCAGTCGCTGCGACAGGATGACATTCCGTCATATTTGTGCCGATGCAGAAAATAACATCAGGCTTCTGCATATCAACAAGCGGATTTGACATCGCACCACGTCCAATCGTCGCTGCCAGACCGGCAACAGTCGGCGCATGTCAGGCACGGCTGCAATTGTCAATATAGTTGGTGCCAAATCCCACACGGATGAACTTCTGCATCAGATACGCAGCTTCACTCGGTGCACGACCAGAGGCAATTCCGTAGATGCTATGCCTACCGTGTTCTGCATGTACTTTCCTAAAACCTTCAGCAGCTTTATCAAGCGCATCTTCCCATGTGGCTTCATGGAGCTCACCATCTTCCCCGCGTATAAGCGGTGTTTTCAATCGGTCAGGATGTTGCACGAAGTCGTAAGCGAACTGTCCTTTGACACAAAGCGCACCTTGATTGGCAGGTCCATCCATTGCGGGATGAATACCAACAATTTTCTCGTTATTCGTTAGCACGTCAACGGAACAACCGACCCCACAATACGGACAGATGGTACGAGTCTTGTTAAGTGTAGCATCAGTAACTTCATCAACAGAGCGCAGTGCTTTTTTATCTGCCAGTGCGCCTGTTGGACAAGTTTGAATACACTGTCCACAAAAAGTACAAGCAGAGTCTTTCAGAAGTCCATCAAATTCTGTAGTAATCTGTGTGTGAAAACCGCGGTTCATCACATTGATGGCATGATCACCTTCTTGTTCAGCACAAACCCTTACACAACGATAACATGAAATACAAAGATCATAATCCCTGAGTATAAAAGGATTGTCATCGGTTTTGCTCGTGCCGGATTTTGCACCTGTAATCCCTGTGTCTTTGATTTCGTACCTGTCCCGAAGACCCATCAACTCACCCGAAGCATATCCGCGTAACGGATGGACATCTACTTCACGATTTTCACCAATCACCATCTCAAGTAGCGTCTTCCGATACGCTTCTATTGTATCGGTTGATGTGCGGACAACCATACCAGCCGCAGCTTTTGTCGTACAAGATGCAACTGGATTACGTGCACCTTCTAATTCAACTATGCATAAACGGCATCCACCAAACGGTTCCAGACGTGGGTCATAACAGAGTGTGGGAATATCTTTTTCGTGTCGCTGTGCCACTTCAAGCATAGTTTCACCTTCAGAAAAGGTGACTTCGACTCCATCAATTTCCATTTTCTCTGGCATAGTCCTTGCTCCATCTTACCAAGGATCACAAATTTAGCAGCTCTGGACAGTTGGCATCACTTTTCTTTTTTCTCAGTGAAATCAATCTGCGGAACTTCAAGTTCGCCTGAAAGAATTTTGGCTTTTGCTGCTTCAACAGCATCAAGCACCTTCTGAGGTATCTTACTTTTTATTTTAGGATTGTAAACAAGAGTGATTGCCTCGTCCGTTAACATGTTGAAAGTGTAGATCTGCTTTTTAAATTTACCTTCTTTAATCGTTTTAGCGATCTTAACAAAGGCTTTCGGTGTAATCACAGCATTTGCGAGTACAGTCGTTTCCGAAATTTCACTTTTGTCTCGATTTGCACCAAAAGTGTATACAGTTTTCCCTTCTTCCATGGCATTTTCTGCAGCTTGAAAAGCGCCAAGCCCGGCGGCATCTGCATTCGGAAACAGAAAGTCAACACCTTCATTGATAAGTGCGGTAGCGAGCTCCTTACCTTTACCGATGTCCTCCCAATTTCCAACATATACCTGACGAACCTCTATTTTAGGATTAACGCTTTGCGCTCCTGCTTCAAAAGCAATAAAAGTACTCTTGACAGACGGGATTTCCTGACCGCCGATACAACCGAGTTTATTTCCTTGTGTCATCATACCCGCCATTATCCCTAAAAGATAAGCAGGTTGCTCCACCCGGAAGTTGGCGGGGGCGATATTGTTCGTAATAGTACCGCCCGAAGACGTAATAAAAATTGTGTTGGGAAAATCGGGTGCCACCGCTTTTGCGGGGTCCTGAAATTCATAGCCGTGTCCAAAGACGAGGTCATATCCCTTTTCCGCATAATAACGGAAATGTTGTTCTTGTTCGGTGGGCGTTCGGCTTTCTACATGTTTGATTTCTGCCCCAAGTTCCTTTTTTATCGCGAGAAGTCCATCATACGCTAAAGCGTTCCACCCTGCATCAGTGATAGATGCTGGTAGAAGCATAGCAACCTTGAATTTACTTTTCCCATGAGAATCTGCGTATATAGCAAGCGTAAGGCTAAGTGTCAAAAGGCATATCAGACACACAGCAGCAACTATACTCATCTTTTTTGACCAACAAACTTTTTTCATAATAAAATTTCTCCTCTGTAGCATTATGATGTGATTATTATAGCATATTTTTTAAGCGTTGTAAAGTTATCTGAAATTCAAAGCAGAGCAATTTAGTGCAGAGCCATTCAGTTCTCCAATTATTTCCACTTTTTCCCTAAAACATCTTCATGTAGGAGCGAGCTCCAGCTCGCGACCGTATGCCGCTAACATTTCCAGCAAACTTATTATAAATATATTGGATATCTATTGTCCAGTAAACCACGAAAACTTCTGATCACCACAC
>JAPPMR010000502.1 GCA_028818995.1 Candidatus Poribacteria bacterium
ATGGTGCACTGCTGTTCCTTGAAGAGTTTTTCGTTAACGCCTCTTATGACCGCCCCAAGTCTAATCCAATATGCATGGCAGTGAGTCTGTGGGCACCGCATTATCCATATCAATGTCCGCTTGACTTGTTCAACTATTACATGCAACGCGTCCAACCGATTGTTGAAGAACCGAATGAGAAGTTTGGATATGATAACTTTTTCAGAGTTCAAGTGGGTAAAGATGTCACCTGCCGTCAGGCACACCGTGCGACTGCTGCATATTATGGAATGATTGAGTGGATGGATGCACAGTTTGGCAGAGTGATTGAGAAATTAGAACACCTAAATGTGCTTGATGAATTTATCATCGTTTTTCTCTCTGACCACGGTGAGATGCTTGGGACTAAAGGATTGTGGGAAAAACAGAGTTATTTTGAAGCGTCTGCACGTGTCCCTCTTTCAATTTGGTATCCAAAGAAGTTTGGTAAAGAACCGAAGATTGTTGAGCAGAATGTATCTTTAGTTGACCTTTTTCCAACGCTATGTGAGTTGGCAGAAATTCCTGCCCCTGATGAACTTGATGGAAAATCGCTTGTGTCGTTGATTGAAGGGAATACTGATGAGTGGGATGATACAGTTTATAGTGAACTGTGGCGTGCACAAAATGGGCCTTCTGTTATGGTCAAAGAGGGTAGTTTAAAGTATTTCCGTTTTGATAACGATAAGGGATGGATTGACCAACTTTTTGATCTCTCCAAAGATCCAAATGAACGAAACAATCTGATAGATAATCCAGATTATGCTGATGCGCTTTCAAGACTTAAGGCAAAAGCAGACGCATTACCAGAACCTCGCCGCAAGGATGAAAATAACTGTTTCATTGACCCACATCGCCCATTAGTAAATTAGAAATAAACATATTGGCAATGCCAATGCTTACCCAATATTTATGAGTGCGGCAATTAACAAGAAGTCTTTGAGATATTAAGGAATAACAGTAAGAAGTAGAAACGTGTGTGATTATGGAAAAGGAAATCTGGCAAGAACAAATAGAAGCACGACTTGCTGAAGCAAAAGCACGTTATGTGAGTTCGATTGTAAGGAATGCTTATACAGACTCTGAAACTATATTGTATTTTCAGGAAAAAATAAAATCAAATCTTGAGATATTGGAAGGTTATTTGACAGAGGAAATCTATGAAGGAACAAAATTAATTGAGCTATTAATCGGTACAGGTGGTGAATATAAGATTATGAATGCGGAGTTTAAGCTTGCAGAGTCTGAGGTGCAACTTATAAAAGCAGAATTAAATCTGTTTGAAAAAATGATCGACATAGATTGGTCTGTGAATCGACAAGACAAACTAATTTCTCGATTTCTTGCTGAAGACGCATTGCGACTATCTGAAGCAGAAGTAAGACGTACGGAAGCCGAGGTGCGATATGCAGAAAATGATCTAGAATTGCAAGAACTCGATCATTTTTTTCATCCTTCCTACGATAAAGCTGCTAAATACATCGGTGATCATGATACATGGTTAGATTCACTAGATATGTATGAACTTGAAGAGGTATTTATTTCAGAGGAATATTACGAAATGGAAGAATTATCTAATTATTATCATAAGAAAGGACTGGCAGATTATGGATTTGCAAGAGCATCAACAGAAGTTTGGATTGCAGAATTGAAAGTGCGTCTTGCCAAAGAAGAGTTGCGTGCTGCTAAGGCAAAATTGATTCTTTCAGAATTAAAAAATAGGAAAATAGAATCCGAAAAACCTGATCACTTAATTAGGTAAATGTATGTGTAATACCTACTGCATTGTTAAGTCTCAGGACTTTAAGCGAAAATGCGTAAGTTCTGTATACTTCAGATTATTATACTCTAAAGTATAATATAAATCAAGTTAAGATTTTAAGGATGCTGCAATACCAAATTAATATTAACGATTCTGTAATCGCAAACCTTGCCAAAATACTTAGGAAGATGCACCATAACCTACCGTTTGCGGTTTTTTGTCCACTGACACCGTTCCATCCAATATCGTGCAGAAAGTTGAGTTCCTCTGGGTTGGGTTTGATCGGTCACTACTGTTGAAAACATTGTTTCAGCGATTTTATAATCTTTCATGTAAAAAGCGTTCATCCCCAATAACAAACGCGATTTTAATACAATTTGAGGAGGGATTGTTTCCCTCAAGGCAATAGCATGGGTGAGATATTGGGTGCTCAGTTCCCACGCTTTCTCTTTATGAAGTAACTCACCTACTAAAAAATGGGCTAACCAATCGTCAGGTTCTGTGCCAATAACCCGCAATAAAAATGCTATTTTTGTTCCACTCCCCGTTCGACCTGCGGAACTTTTTGGCAGTATAACAGTACGCAGCCGTTCTCTGGATTGAGGTGTATAATCTTCCGAAAGCACCGCAATACGTTTCAAAATACTCAGTTCAATAGTTTCGCGAGTGACAAACGAAACCGTTTCTTTATATAGATTCAACGCTTTTTCTGTATCTCCTTGCAGCCAATGAATATCCCCCAGTAACTGCGCTGCTTCAGCTCTGTATTGTGAATTTACATCTGCCATAATGCGTTTTGCGAGTAAAGTCGCTTGCTTATAATCTCCAATCTTAAATGCACTAAACATCAAACCTAATAGCGTTCTTGGGTTTTCTGGTTCATCTGACAGCATTTGATGAAAAATGTCTATGGCAGACATGAAATCATTGCGGTAATATGCTTGCCATGCTTTGTTTCGTAGTGCTGCCATTTCATGAGCACATACCTGTTCAAAGATTCCACCCCGTTTTAGACGGCGTTCAGCATAAGTCTTGTCTGTATCTTGCAAAGGTACTTCATTTGATAAGAATTTAATCCACTCTGCTTCCAAAACACCCAAATCTTTCGCATAACTTTTTGATAAATTCCCAAGTGGAAAAACTTGTTTCAACTGTTCTAATCCATAAGTGTCAACAAGGAAACGGATAAAAGAACCCGCAAGTAAGTAACTGCGTGAACCTGCATGTCTCCAAAATCCAATGCCCATGACGCTGGAAAGAGGCGGTGCCACCTTTAATTGACGCATTGCTTTTGCCCATTGATGCACTGTAAGTCGTCCTTCGTCCCAATCCGCAGCAACGGCAATGCCTTCGTGCACTCCTACGTTCAAACTAACCTTCCAAGGAGACCAATCGGCAGTTAACACGTGCGCAAGTTCATGTTTTAGAACAGGATGTGGAAATCCTTGTGAATGAAGGTGAAAACCGTAACCAAATGGGTCTTCAACAAATGTACTACCAGCCCCGATTAACCTCTTTTTCTGTGCAGGAGATGCGTATAGATAGGCACGGACTTTCCTTGAGCTTTCTGTCTGTAAGTAATCAGACAACTGAGCATAACGAAACTCGCAATCGTCGGCGAATAGGTCAATTTCATCTTGCAGTTCTGTCGCATAGAAAATTTCGAAATGTGCTGTTTCTCTATAACCGCCTAACGCTTGCGCGATGTCGCCCCGTGTAGGACGAATCCTTAATTTTCCGGAAAATACTTCCATACCGATAACTAAAATTACCAATACACAGACCGTTGTGATTCGCCAAAGCGAATTCTTAGAAGAAAATTGGATAAGATTACGCCACCGAAGTTTTGGGACAAAACCTGTCTCCCGACCAATTTCGCACGTATAGATTAAAATTGTTAAGAATAACAACCCCAATATCACTGTTTCTCCACGTGCTATCAATAGTGTGCTCGTGATTGAAATAACGAAATCGTAAATTGGTCCAGGGAAATATCCGAGAATTGGATGAAAAGCAAACACGGGTGGATGGAATATCAGATTTATGACAACTGGGATGCATGAAATAAGAAGAAACGCCAGATATGCCAGATACGCTAACCATCTTTTTTGGATCCACACATTAAAGAATAAACCTGCTGCTGTTACGGTGATGCAGCTAAGTGTCGGCAAGATGAGAAAAAAGAGAAATCCTTCACCGAAATTGCAGTTTTTTATACGGAATGAATTTAGTAAAATTATGGTGAGTGCTGCTATCAGCAATACTGCATTTGCTTTTAATGCACGCCAAAAACATCCCAAAATAACCTGACTTGATGATCCGCTCAGATTATCTGGATTACGTTTCATAGTTTGAAATTCAGTCATTGCAATGTGGGCACAGGCAAAGGCGATGCAGAGAGTGATAATTGCACAAAACTCAAAAGCGAGTATATTGAACAAGGGGATGGTAGCAAGCACTAATGCTAAAACGCCAAAAATTGAGAACCACAGCCAATATGAAAAAGTTTTGTAGATCATAAGATTTAAACGTTGCTACGGTCGCCTCGGCTATGGACAGTGTCAATGCCCAATTTTCAAAGTATGTTTGATTTTGCGTTTAAGCCATATACTTGAGTGATCTTGCTTTTCATTCTACTATTTTAACCCTGCCTCAATTTGTTGTCAAAAGAATTTACGCATGGGTGTGTAAAGTTTTTCGCATGAGCGTTAGGCAGCTTTTGTGTTTGGATACCA
>JAPPMR010000062.1 GCA_028818995.1 Candidatus Poribacteria bacterium
GTGTGTTGATCCATATTTTAAATAATTTGAAATTTCCTTAAGTTGACACTTATGGAGGGATGAGGTAGAAACCCGACCTGAATACAATAGGACAGTTATGAGCAGGGCAAGTTTCTGACTGTAGTGCTTTGTCAAGTGATAATTGATGAGGCTTGAAAGTAATCGGAGTTCCCTCCTACCATAAGCGGTTTATTGGTAGGAGCGATCTCCGAATAGCGACCTATAGTATGTTGACAAAGCAGTAGAAGTGATCCAACGTTTTGGCAACTACATGTCTTGTGAATCCTTCACACTTATTTCGTCCTATGTTCAGTTTCGGTTAAAACTTTTTTTAATATGGGATTGCGTTCAAGCAAATCTTTATTGGCTTTTCTAACACGTTCCACCCGCTTTGCACAGCATTTGCAGTTTTTCTTCTTTCCTGCAGATGTTGTGATAGCAGATTTTTGCTTTGGTGGTGTGTGCATCGGGAGTGCGTTTGTTGCGTATCCAATAAAACAAGCGAGGATGCCAACAATTGCGAGAATGCCAACGCCATATAAAAAATAATTGTCTTTCATAGAAGTGATTCTCTATTCTCAAAACTTCGGTACAAATCCATGGTCACGAAGCTTCTCTAAATGCCTTTTCGCGCCTGCTTCTGAAGCAAAGTTCTGTATCTGTTGTTTAAAAAGTTCAAGGACTTCATCTATTGTTTCCTCTGAATATCCTTTTGATTGCCCATTTACCCTTAATGATTCAAACAAATTAGGTGGCATTTCTTCAAGTACTTTACCACTTCGGATATTTTCAAAATATGCTTGCTGTTCTTCAGCAGAAAGAGAGTTTAAATGATTTGCAATTTCTTTATTTCGTATTTCTGACTGCTTCTTGAATTCATCTATCCCAGCTTTAATTTCATTTAACTGGTTATCGACAGTCTCCAGATACTTTCTTTTCTTATCCATTTCCTCGGCACTTAAGTCTTTATGATTATGACCATCTTTATGATTATGACCATTAGAATCATCCACAGAGTCTGGTAATGTGTTTACTGACCCCTCACTTTCTACATGTGTATCAGTAGTGTCATCATCATCTTCTTCTTGAGATATTTTCTGCCCTTGAGATGTTTCTACAGACGCTGCGTCTGACGTGTTTTCCATTGTTGTTTGGGGTTCGGTATTGTACCGCATGACCGGTTCCGCTATCAATTTAGGACGTACAATGGTAATGTACCATGTTGTCCATCCTATGATGACGGTAAGAAACAGAAACCCTAAACTAAAAAATAAACGTTTCCATGTGAACATTCTGTTACCTCATTAGTTTTGGGGCAAACACCGTATAGAAAAGTGGTGTCTTTCATAGAAGTGACTCTCCTTTTCTCAAAACTTCGGTTTAAATCCATGAGCACGAAGCTCTTCTAAATGCCTTTTCACTCCTGCCTCTGAAGTTCTTTCTTGCATTCTTTGTTTAAAATTTTCAACGTACGTCTCCGTTATTTCATCTGGAATACCTAACGTTTGCGCATTATTCCGTAAGGCTTCAAAGAAATTTGGAAGTATTTTTGCAACTTCCTTTCCATCCCGCATGTTATCAAAATAAGCTTGCTGCTCTTCAGCAGAAAGAGAATTGAGTCTATTTGCTTTTTCATACATACGTTTTGCTCTACTCTCTTCCATTAATTTTAGACGGGCTTTCACACCTGCGGTTCTTTCCCGCACGATTTCACTAAACTCTTCTGTTTCTTTTAACTCTTTTGCCCATTCCTCATCGTTATGCGGATGTGTTTTAGAAGAGTGTGCCTGTTGATCTGATTCTTTTTGTGCAGGAGAAGATGCTATATTTTTTGATCCTTCACGCTTGGATTGGCTCACATTTTCTGGATGTTTATGTGTTTGAACGGTATTATCTTCTTGGGTATCTTTCTTTATATGAGATTTTCCTGCAACTGCTGCGTCTGACGTATCATCCATTGTTATTTGGGATTCGGTGTTGTACCGTATGATCGGTTCTGCTATCAGTTTAGGACGGACAATGGTAAAATACCATGCTGCCCATCCTATTATGACAATAAGAAACAGAAACCCTAAACTGAGAAATAAACGTTTCCATGTGAACATTTTGTTACCTCGTTAGTTTGAGGCAAACACCGTATAGAAAAGTGGTGTCTTCCATTGAAAAATCTTTTTTACTTTCAAAACTTCGGTTCAAATCCATGAGCACGAAGCTTCTCTAAATGCTTCTCCGCATATAATTCTCCACTAAATTGCGGTTTAAGCAATTCAAGGAAAACTTCTGTAAAACTATCAGGAATTCCTCCCTCCTTGAATTTAGTCTTCATTGTTTCAAGGGCATCATCAACTGCTTTGCCACTTTTGATATCTTCAAAATAATTTTGCTGCTCTTCAGCAGAAAGAGAGTTTAATCGCCTCACAAGTTTTGCACGCATTTCGTTTTGATTGTAACTCGCTTTAAATCTTTCACTTTCCTTTTTGAGTTCATTTATGGAATGGTGCAATTCATTTATCTGAGTGCTAAAATGCTTTAGTATCCTTTCTGCATCGGCTTTTCTCTTCGCCAATTCCTCATCACTTAACTTCTTGCCATTAGACTTATCCGGATGTTCTGTGTGTTTATCTGACTCTTTTTGTGTAAGGGAAGCAGTTACGTTTTTGTTCCCCTCACGCGCAGATTGACTTCTATCTTTTAGATCTTTATGCGTTTCCGCAGTGCCATTTTCCTGAGTATTTTTTCTTATTTGAGATTTTTCTGTAACTGCTGCGTCTACCTTGTCAACCGCTGTTATTTGTGGTTTGGTATTGTACAGCACGATAGGATTCCCAATGAGTTTAGGACGGACAATGGTGAAATACCATGTTGTCCAGCCTATTATGACAATAAGAAACAGAAATCCTAAACTGAGAAATAAAGGTTTCCAACTGAACATTCTGTTACCTCGTTAGTTTTGGGGCAAACACCACGTGGTTAAAATTGGTGTTTGCCGATAAGTTTGCAATATCTAAAAATTAAGCGTTGCCGCATCCTCCACTTTCACAGCTGCCGCTGACTAAAATCCATTTCCCTTCAAGGCACTCTAATAAGTCTTCTGATAATTCTTTAGCACTTTCAGCAAACCTTTCAGCAGCTGCTGTAGCAAGGTCGAATGCCTTTTGTGCAAGTTTTCTGGCCAATTCATTCCCAGATTCTTTAGCTGCATCACGCAGATCACGTGCGAATCTTGCTGCTGCTATTGCTAATTTAGCTGCTGCGACAGCTTGTTGAACTTCAATAAATACCTCATAACAAGGATGAGATTCATCAATATCGTCTGACTGAGCCAACGCCAGCTTGCCAGTTAAAAACGTCATCGCACAGATAAGAATTAAACTTGTCAAAGCCAAGATATTTGAGTTTATTCTCGGCAACTTAATTGTATTCGTCATTTTCATTCCTTCCTTTCTAACTTCCGTTCAGGAAGTCAGTGTTAGTTGAAGGAGAAAATGCAATTTGTAAACGCTGTCCGAATCGTGCTTCCATTTACACTTATTGCGAACAGTGTTCTACAAATTGTACCATTTCTCCTATAATTTATCAAATAAAATAAATCAATTACTCTCCCGCTTAACTTTAGTAGCGTTTTGCGTTACGGTCTTCTTCCACCGCTTTACCACACGTTTCACGCACACTTCAATGTCAGTCGGGGAGATACCTAATTTCTCAGTAATCTCTTCGAGAGGTTGATTGTCTAAATACCGTTCCATAATCTTCTGTTCTTGAGATGGAAGGTTATCAATCAGTTCGTCTAAATCGTAAGCGATTGGGCTTAACCACTCACGCATCCGTTCCCATCTTTTCTGAACAGCCTCAGCAGTGGAACCTATTGCTTCAGCAATCTCGCTCGGCCTTAGGTCATCCAATAAGTGTTCAACAACCTCAAGGTCCTTTTCTGGTAGAAGTCGCAGCAGACGTTTCAATAGATAATGTTCTGTCTCAGTCTGTTGTGCCTGCTGTGCTGCAAGCATTGATGCTTCTGCAGTTTCTCTTTCACCATCCACACTATCAAGAGTGGCGAATTCAGACATCTGATCGACTTCTTGTTCTCTGGCTCTCATGTGGTCAATCGCCAGATGTTTCGCAGCGGTATATAACCATCCGACAAGTTTATCAGGATACTTAATCATTTCCCTCTTGTTGAAGGCTTTGAGAAAGGTTTCATTCGTGATTTCATCTGCATCGTGATGATTGCCTATGATCTTGGTAACGGAAGCACGGATCGGTTCATAATGCTCTTGCATAAGCAGATTCAGTGCTTCTTCGCTGCCTGTTTCCAAAAATTGCTGATTTAGGTCGTTATCGTTCATCTCCTCTCTCAGTGAATATAATTACTGCCTTCATTAATATCCACGTAAATTTGGGGAGAATTCCGACATAAAATCGTATTTTTTAGAAAATATTTGTATGTCTGTATATAACTATAGTAAACTTTAGAATTAACAGGACATTTTCAGTTGTAGTCGGGAACTCCGAT
>JAPPMR010000564.1 GCA_028818995.1 Candidatus Poribacteria bacterium
CACATGAGTGTATCTGGTCTATCTCCCACATTGATAGTTTTATAGTGTCCAGTGTTAGTATCCCATAGTCGGACCGTTTCATCTCCGCTTCCTGAAGCAAGCACACTCCCATCAGAATTAAAGCTGATACAGGTAATGCTATATGCATGACCTGTATACTTTTTTATGGGTTTCTTCGTATTGACATCCCAAAAATGAATTTCACCGTTTTTGTCTCCACATACGAGTATATTACTGTTAGGTTTGAAAGTTAACCGCCATCTGATATGATCCAATTCCATTGGATAGAGTGCAATTTCTTTTCCTGTTTTAACATCGTATAACCAAATTCCAATTGAACTCATTACTGCAAACTGGTTGCTGTCGGGTGAAAAAATATAGGGAGGAAATTGGTTTAACATATTTGTAGGAATTTCACCTTTACCAAGCCTTAACTTTGCGCCTTCGGGTAATTCCCATTGGGTGTAGTCGTCCGCGAAGGTTTGTGCAAGAATTGTTATTATGGATAGCAGCATCATAATAAAAATGCGTGTCGGTTTCATAAGTAGTTCACTCCTTTATGAGAATTATGGTTCGAGTTCCCAGATGAGTACTGTGCCGTCTGAACTTCCGCTGGCAAGTGTGCGTCCGTCAGGACTTATGGCAAGTGAATTCAAGCCACTGTGTTCTGATAGGGTAGATTTGATTTGTAGTGTGCTCATCTTCCAGAAGTGGATTGTTCCATCACTGTTTCCATTTAGAAGTGTTTTTCCATCAGGGCTGAAAACGAGCGAAGTGACCGCACTACGCCCCCATAAAGTAACATTAGGTGGGTCATCTTTTTTACGTGGTAGACCTGGCGGATCTGTGAAGAGATCGTTTCCAATAAGAGAAGTTTTGTGGTTGCCTGTGGTTGGATTCCACAAATGGATAGAGCCACTACGACATCCAGTGGCAAGCGTCAACCCGTCAGGACTAAAGGCGACAGTCCAAATTTCGTCTGTATGTCCTTCAAGTGTGGCTATAAGTTTTCTCTTTTGTACATCCCATAGACGGATGGTTTTGTCCATACTCCCGCTTGCGATAGTGTCACCATCTGGACTCAAGGCAATAGAAAGGATTTGGTGGGTATGTCCTTTAAGTTTTGCTTTCTGAGGTCCGAAAAGATTTCCTCCCAACCGTTGAATAACTGAATCTTTTACTGCGGTGTTCGTATTCCATAACCGTATCGTCCCATCTAAACTACCCGTCACAAACAACTTGCCGTTTGGGCTAAAAGCAATTCCACCACCATGTGCGATTCGTCGGATATTACTTATTGCTTTGCCATGCCCTTTGAGAGTTTTTTGGTATTTGCCTGTTATTGCATCCCAAAGCAGTATATGGGCTATTCCACCTGAGCTTTGCGAATAGATATTCAAACTCGCAAGCGTTTCTGCGTTTGGGATAAAAGCAAGAGATTGAACCCTTAATTGATAAGGATATCCATCACAGGTCGTTTTGAGTTGCCCATTTACGACATCCCAAAGCTTAATCTTCTCCAAATTATGTCCACTTGCGAGTATCTTTGCGTCATGGTTAAATGTGACAGAACTCACTTCATCGTTATGGTCCGAGATGATGTGACGTAGTCCTGAATTTTGGATATTTTGCGTATCTATATTCCATAAATAGATACGTGATCCTTCAAGAGATACAGAACACCGTGCAGCAAGCGTGCGTCCATCTGGACTAAACATTAGATAGTAGAAAGATTCATTTTCAGTTAGTATAAACTTGGGCTTTGCAGTTTCAGGATCCCAAAGCGTAATTTCGCCGTCACTTGCGACTGCAAGGGTTTTCCCATCGGGACTGAACGCCATAGATCCTGCGCTTTTTGTGGCATAATTCACCAACTTTGGTTTGCCGTTGACTATTGCCGGCATTTTTACATACTTGGCATCTGCGGTAAGTGTGTTCTTCAGTTTGCCTGTTTGTGTATCCCATAACTGAACCTTATAGTCATTCCGACTTGCTGTTGCGAATGTTTTTCCATCGGGGGATAGTGCAAATGGGCGTCTGTAAGTACGTTCAAGTCCCAACCTCAATTTGACTTTTCCGGTATTCGTATCCCAAAATCGCACCTCGTCTCCGTGCTTAGTTAAGCCGTAGAGAGCACTTCCATCAGGATTGAAGACAATGTTATCAACCCCAGTTGTATCCTCTAAATTAGCCTTAAACTTCTCTGTTTTGAAATCCCAAAACCATTTCTCTGTTTTAATATCCCACAGGAGAACTTCATCATCTCTACTACTCACTAACGTTTTGCCATCAGGACTGAACATTACTCTACCTACAATTTTATGTGGTGTAGGAATAACGCGGTGCGTGCCGTTGTCAATGTTCCATAATCGAATTTTGTCCGAAAAATCTGGACTTGCGAGCGTTTGCCCATCGGGACTAAACGTAGTAGAAATGATCCTTTCAGTTGAATTCTCAAGTGTAGTTTTGAGTTGATTGGTGGTTAAATCCCGTACCTCAATTTTATGGTATTGAGGAAGAGCGTAAGTTTGGAAATCGGGAGTCAAAAGGACTTTATTTATCCCTGTAACGTTTGCAGGTGATAGGCTAATCTCTTTTCCCGTCATGACATCGTAAACCCAAATACCGATTGAAGTCATGACTGCGAGTTGCGTGCTGTCAGGTGAAAAATGATACGAACTCCCTTTTCCGATAGTCGTGAGATGTCCTTCATAGTTGCTGATTTTTCCTTTCCCAAGCCTAAACTTCGCTCCTTCAGGTAATTCCCATCGGGTGTAATTTTCCGCGAAGGTAGGCGAGAGAAATAATGTAATGATAGTCAGCAATGTGATAATAAAAATGCGTGTGGGTTTCATAGTTAAATCTCCTCTTTAACCCATCTGATAGAGCATGAGATAGATAAGGACACCTGTCACAGAAACATACAGCCAGATTGGCAATGTGATTTTTGCGATGCGGCGGTGCTTTTCAAACCTCTCACGCCATGCCAAGTAAAGCGTGCGTAACGCCAACGGCACGATTGCAAACGCCAAAATAATATGCGAAATCAAAATCGTAAAGTAGACAGGACGTATCCATCCCTGCTGTGTAAAGTTGGTTGACCCTGCATTTGCATGGTATATACAATAACTAATCAGAAAAAGTACAGACACCGCAAAAGCAGCAAGTATACATTTTTTGTGCGCAGCAATTTTCCGTTGCCGAATTAGAACATAACCCACTGTCAAGAGTATAGCACTTATTGTGTTTAAGGTTGCATTGACAGTTGGCAGATCTGAAATTTCAAGCACGTTTTCTCCTTCCTATCGGGGCCACCGATATGCCTGAACGCCTTTGGAATTTTCCAGTGCAAACTCCCACCGTTGACACCACGTTTCGTAATCGGTTTGACACGCTTCTGGACGCAAGCGGCTCCGCATCAAAAACGCAGGATAGTAGGGTCTGCCCGTTGGCTGATAAACATCATGATAACGGAGATCAAAACTCCATCGGACAGTCTCAGATTCATTCGGTTTTGCACTGTGGAGTGTGTAATTGTGGAATAGAATAACACCACCTGCCCGTATCGGCAATACCTTCGGTGTAAGGTTTGGTGGTTGATGTTCAGGTAGAACCACTAATCCGGCATCGTTCCAAGTGTGCGTGAACAACCCCATTTTATGACTGCCCGGTAGCACTTGTAGACACCCGTTTTCCAACGTTGCATCCACAATCGGTATCCAGATAGTTAACATAAAATATGGGTCGATATCGGGCCAACAGACGCCTGCGTCCTGATGCCAAGGTGTCGGATGACGTTGCCAAGGTGTCGGATGACGTTGCGCATCTCGTTTCGGCAAGACAGCGCGGATATGTTGAATAGGATTGCACACAATCTCAGAACCGACAAAAGATTCAGCAAGGTCAAGGATTTTCGGGTTTTTGAGAAAGTTGAATGTCGCTTCCCCACGCGCACGCATGATATCTAAATCTCCAGTTACTTCTGATGCCTCAGCAGCGAGATGTAGCAGCCGCTCGGTAAAAGGTTTATCGGCATAAGTAGAGGTAACTTTTCCTTCCTTGTGCAATGTTTCAGCGCGTTCAGCGATAATTTCTGAGTATTCTGTTACCACAGGACCTAAATCATTCTCGTCTAACACATCTTCAAGTAGTAAATATCCGTTGTCATGAAAAAATGAAACTTCAGATTCGGTTAAGCGCATTATTGTGTTCTCCTTGTGTTATAGTTTATCCCCATCTTTGTTCAGGTGGATCGAAGACAAAACCGTGAAAGAACTTTCGTTGCTCTGGCGAGAGTTGTGAGTTATAGAATGCTTTCGGATACCCCCAATGCTCCTGTGAAGCAATCATCCACGGATGTTCGTAGGCATAATAGAGCATTTCACGACATCCTTGCGGTTTGGTAAAGATACCAGCAGAATGCCAGAGCGCGTTGTGGAACAGAATCGCACTACCCGGTGGCGCACAAACTTCTAATGCGCCGGGGTATTCATACG
>JAPPMR010000422.1 GCA_028818995.1 Candidatus Poribacteria bacterium
GCTGAGATTATGCCTAAATACCGAACTTCACCTTTGATTTGTGATGCCACAATTCAACTTGAGTTGATTGAATCCACAAACATCCATGCAGAACATAATTGTAAACAGATGCAGAAATGGTACGAAAACAGAACACTTTTGAACATATTAATTGTCTTAATGGCGATATGTTTTATTGCGTACTATTTCTACCATTGGTTTTGGGGACTTCCTCTATTTCTCACCTTCGGCACAGTCATCATGATAAGAGGTGTGACAAAGATAACGATGCGGATGCGCGAAAATAAAACCAAGCCAGATTCGCAAAACACGGAGAAATAATGAAACGAAGGACTTTCATCAAATTAAGTGTCATTAGTGCTGCAGGGATGGTTTTGCCGCTTCAGTTGGAGGCACAAGCAGATGATGTGCCTGTATTGAAGCCACGTACATTAATAACACCTAATGAAGAATTTTATATCCTTCAGATAAAAGAACCTGCGGTCATTAATGCAGCCAATTGGCGCTTAGGCATATCTGGATTGGTTAAGAATCGTATTGCCCCGCTCCGACTTGAAGATATTAAGGCAATGGAATCGGTTGAGACAATGCGCACGTTGAAATGCATTGGTGATCCGATTGGCACTGAACAGATGGGGAATGCGATGTGGAAGGGTGCCCGTTTGCGAGACCTGCTGCAGAAAGTCGGAGTCAAGGATGATGCAAAAGTAGTAGTGTTTCGGTGTGCAGATGGTTATCATACTGCAATACCATTAGAAGATGCAATGCATGAAGGGACGATTCTTGCTTATGAGATGAACGGTAAACCCCTTCCTACAGATCACGGATTTCCTGTCCGTTTGCTCAATCCTGGTCATTATGGCACTAAAAATCCGAAATGGATAGTTAGTATTCAATTAGCAAAAGAACACGAAAGTTATTGGGAAAAACGAGGGTGGGATCCTGTTGCAAATGTGAAACTTGCGACGGTTATTGGTACTCCCAGTGGAGAAGAGGAGATTGTTGCAGGTTCTACTTATATTGTGAGCGGCGCGGCTTTTGATGCGGGACACCATGGCGGAATCAAAATGGTAGAAGTAAGTGTTGATTACGGGGAAACATGGGAAGAAGCGAAAATCTGGGCGAAAGATACACCACTTGCATGGGTGCTTTGGAAGTGGAAGTGGCATGTGCCGAAGAAAAAGGGACCCGTGGAGATTTACGCAAGAGCTACAACAAACAGCGGTGTTACGCAAGATGAGATCGGTATTCCGGTGGAACCGGTAGAAGTATTGGGCTATCACACTGTTGATGCCAAGATTGTGGAGTCGAAGTAAAATACAGTATGCTAATTATGTTAGCATTACAAATCAATTCTGTTGTCTTTACCCTAAGAAATAAAGCGATAAATGCGCTTAAAACCCTTTCAACTTTTCATCGTCTATTTCCCCGCGCTGTTAATTGATTTCGCTTTTAGTAGCGTCTTAACTAATTCCTCTTTCTATAGCAGTTATCTGAAATTTTCCTCAAGTTTTCTTGGTTTGCTGGTGGCTATTGCAATAGCCTTTTACGCGTTTCTTGCGATTCCATTTGGGAAGTTATCTGATCGCGTTGAACGTCGGCGTATGCTATACGCAGGTTGTCTTTTACTCGGAACTGTAAGTTTCGGGCTCCCCTTCTGCCATAAGAAAATCCACCTTCTGCTAATTTTTCCTTGGATAGGTATAGGTCTATCACTTTTTTGGCCCGCTTACGAAGCTTGGCTTGCTGAACGTGAGGGCGACGGTAAATTACTTCAACGGGTTATGCTTTTTAATCTATTCTGGAGTATCGGAATAACCTTAGGACCAACAGTATCGGGCTATTTGTATCAAGATGCAAATCCGTTCAAACTTTTTTATCTTGCAGGTGCTGTTGGTTTGCTTACATTTGTTATTATTTTCTTTTCTAAATCCAATTCGCCCCTCCAAACAACAAAGGAGCAATCTGAAGCGATACAGACACTATTTCCACTGCCAGTGGTACGTAGGCTTTATCTCAACGTAGCACGTTGTGCCAATTTTGCCTCGTGGTTTACGCTCGGCGTGTTGCGGAGTCTTGCACCGAAACTTACAAAGGAAATGGGCATGCTCCCGACAACATTCGGAAACTTGATGCTTATACTCGGTGGTGTGCAGACACTAACATTTCTTTTTCTCGGTACAGGTTTTTCTACTCGTTGGCACTATCGCTTGAGTCCATTGTTAATAGTTCAGGGATTGGCAATTTTAAGTTTCGTGGTAATTTGGCGAGCCCAACACACGGCATTGTGGATATGTGCGTTTGCAGTAATCGGTGTAGCTGCAGCATTTTCCTATTTTGGTAGTCTTTACTACGGTTTGGATCGGCAGATAGACAAAGGAAACAAGAGCGGCTGGCATGAAGCAATCTTAGGGACAGGTAGTTTATTAGGCCCACTTTTAGGTGGTATCGCTGCGGATTCAAAATTGGGACCTCAAAGTCCTTATTTGATATGTGCTGTGGTAATTGTGATCGCTATTGGTGTAGAAATTGTCATTGCATCGCGGAATCGATTGTCAATGGATGCGCTTTGATATAATCTTCGTCGGGTGTTATGCCAAGACCGGGGCTGTCTGGCACAGTGACGACATGATCATTAATTTCCACACCGCTTATCGCCATCGTTTCTAAAAATACAGGGGCGTTCAATTCGGCAGGCAGCACAAGATCCATAGTTGAGAAAAGATGGATGCTTGCGATGAAACCCACGCCTGCTTCAGTCAGACCGCTACCGAGCAGTTCTATAGCGTTGGCTTCTGCGACATAGACACTTTTGAGACATTCGGTTAGACCGCCAGATTTGCACACCTTCAAAACAACTGCATCCGCACATTCAAGGCGTGCAATTTTGCCAAGATCAAAATATGTAAAACAACCTTCATCAATGGCAATGGGGATTGACGCTGCCTCCCGCACCCGTTTCATTCCGAACCAGTCTTGACTTGCAACCGGCTGTTCCATACAGTAAATTTCATTGATATCCTGCACACGTTTCAGCAGCTCCAAGGCGTTAGATGGTGTGTAAGATTGATTTGCATCAATCCAAAGTTTGGCATTAGGTGCAGCTTCGTGAATTGCGCGTATTCGTTCTTCATCTACTGCTGGCATCCCTTCAACTTTCACTTTAAAACAAGAGCAGGGAGATAGTGCTTTTGCTTTTAACGCCATTATCTCTGGCGCATCTATACTCAGAGCATAACTTAGTGGTAGTGTGTTGTGTTGTTTCCCTCCAAAAAGGATATGCAGGGGTACATTTAGGATTTGACCACACAAGTCATGCAGTGCAATGTCTACAGCAGCTTTAGCGAAAGGGTGTCCATTGCTAACAGCAGGTTTTAATGTCTGATAAATGGCGTTATGGATTCCATTCAGATGTAGTGGGTTTTGTCCAAGAAGTAAAGGGGCAATGTGGTACTGTATCGTAGATGTAATTGACTCAGTTGTCTCATAACTCCATGAGGGAAGAGCACGTTGTTCTCCCCAACCGATATAACCGTCATCTGTTGTAATCTTGACAAAGATATGGTGTCCTGCTGCATCAGTATCACCAACGAAACCTGTCCCGATAGTAAAAACGTCTTTCATTCCGACTGCAGTAGGGTAAACTTCTACGTGTGCGATTTTGCTCATGTTGGTTTGTGTTTAATCCATTATATTTTAGTGTTGGAAAATCTGTTTAATAATTATCTGATTATTACCGTGTATTTTATCACTTTGGCATTATTTTCTCAAATTGAATCGATACATAAATTTCAGAGGCATTCAATTGTCGAGTTTCTCCCAATTAATTATATTGTAGGAGGGAACTCCGATTCCCGACTATCAAAGTCCTCGTCGCGATTCGGAGATCGCTCCTACAAGAAAAAACTTATAATAAAATGTGAAATTATTGGAGAATTGAATGTCTCTGGCATAAATTGAAATATACCTTGACAAATTTAGTTTTTTGTGTAAAAATAATTAGGCATCCTCAAAGTATATATCGCTCAAATATTATGATTTGACCTATTGAAAACCAAAACATACGAATAATACGATTTAGGAAAAACGCAACCAATTTGTTCAATATATGTGAAATGGAGACTGAAAACTCGGTTTTTCTGGAATAGGCGGCAGCTTGGGTAAATTAGGAAACTTAATCTTATCGAATGGCATTCAATATTCCAAAACGGAGGATCAAATGATTAACAGAACTCCGAAACAAATATTTGTTCTAACCATTATAGCAACTGTTTTAATGTCAACTAACATAGCGTTAACTCGCGAGGCAATTACCGACGGATTGGTGAGTTATTGGTCCTTTAATAAGACTTCGGTCATAGATAAAACGGTTAAAGATATTTTTGGTGCTAACAATGGAACGATCAGCGGGAGTGTTGAGGTTGTTGACGGTAAAGTTGGTGAGGCTCTCAAGTTTAGTGGAGGACATGTTGATTGTGGAGCAGGTAAGGAT
>JAPPMR010000791.1:0-3524 GCA_028818995.1 Candidatus Poribacteria bacterium
ATGTTTTGACACCTTGCTGCCAAGGCATTCCTTGGATTCCTAATTTAATTTTTGCCATGATGGTTCTCCTTTGTCTGAATCTGCGTCTGTTTGGAAAAGAGACGCGTACAATTTATAAATCATACTTGGTAACTGACATATTCCCTTGATATATAAGGATTTAACTATAAATATCTAAACCGGTAACAGAAAACGTTCCCAAAATCCAATTCCTTCAAAAGATAATAAATTCAATCATTCTGATTTTTCTTTACCCTTTGGTGTCAAATTACGTCCACATGAAGGGCAACTTGATACGTATTCGTGCATTGCTAAGCCACAATCAGGACAGACGCGTTTCGTCTGTAAATTCGTTACTATCCGGGATACTAAAATTATTCCCAAAAGTAGGAGAATAAGAAATATTACCTCCCATGGACCAATTTGCATTTTTTATCTTAAACTAACTACAGAATTAGTGATCAATTATTATTCACCAAACCGCGCAGCGTTTTTAGATTTTTTCCGTGCATTGTGTTCATATTCGGCGTTTCAATAATAAGTGGTGTTTTAGCAAAGCGTGGATCATTTAGAATATAAGTAAATGCTGTAGCACCGATATTTCCTTCACCGATATGTTCGTGTCTATCTACGCGGCTCTGATACTCTGATTTCGCGTCGTTAATATGAAATGCCTTTAGTCGTTCCAAACCAATGATTTCGTCAAATTTATTAAATGTCGTATCACAATCTGCTTCAGTCCGTATATCATAACCAGCCGCAAAAACGTGACATGTATCAAGGCAAACCCCGAACCGATCCGGATATTTCGACATACCGATCACATCGCGCAAATGCTCAAAGCAGTAGCCGAGGTTTGTGCCTTGTCCAGCAGTAGTTTCAAGCAGTACCACAACATCTGGTGCATCTGTCGTTTCAAATAGCAAATCAAAACTATCACTTAACAACTTCAACCCAAACTCTTCTCCCTCACCGAGATGCGCACCGAGATGCGTAACGATAGGGCGAATTCCAGTTCTATGTGAAAGTTCCATCATCTGTTTAAACTGGACCCGTGATTTATCTAACACATCTTGTTTTGGAGAAGCGAGATTGCTAAGGTGAATATCGTGAACAATTATGTCCTGAATAGGCGAGTCTTCCCACGCTGCACAAAATTTCTCAATGACATCAGTGGTAGGCGGCTTTGACTCCCAACGGTTTGGGTTCGCAAGGAAAATTTGAATTGCGTCACATTTGAGGTTGTCACCATTTTTGATAGAATTGTGTATACCACCGGAAGTGGAAACATGAGCGCCGAGGACCATATTTTCTATAGCAAATTCGAAGGCTTAAAAACTACTTAGAATTTGATTCTCCCATTTTGTTTGCTAAACTGCAGGATGTTATTGCAATCTAAGATAGATTACATATCTATTGGCAATTCACTCATTAACGCGCCAATAGTTACAATATTGTTTATGCTAACTGCTGTTGACCTGTACTATCGCGTACTTAAACACAACTTATATTTAAAATATTTGCTGAAATATATAAGTACAACTGCGTCTATTAAGACGTTAAAAATGGGGTAAGAGTTACAAACGCCTTCGTGTTTTCTTAGGGATACAATGCTGTTTTGATACCATTTTGGGCAATGGCATTATCAAAAGCTTCTAAACCTTGTGTGATGGGAAAGCGATCAGTTAACAAGGGGGCGAAATTAATTGCTTTTTGAAGCAAAATCTGGCGGGATTCTTCAAGATTTGCACGGGAAAATGCCCACGATGCCATCAGTTTGTGTCCGGTATAGTGAAATTCTTCCAAGTTAATGCGAAGTTCCTCGCCTTCTGGTGCAAGACCGAAGAAGTTGAGGCATCCGCCTTTGCGAACAAGCTGGAATGCAAGGTTAATCACTGACGTTTTATTTGTCGTTGCGGAGATGACGGTATCAACACCGCCGTGGGTTATTTCACGTAGATGTGCAATATCGTCAGGAGAAATATCAAAAGTGGCATCAGCACCGACAGTTTCGGCGACAGTTCTACGTTGAGGTAGAGGGTCAACGACATAGGTTGCTAAGCCTGCGCGTTTTGTCAATTGGGTGAACATCAACCCGATGGGACCCGCGCCAAGGATGGCAACAGTGTTTTGGAAAATGGTTTCCTGCATTGCATTCAGGCAGCAGCCTAACGGTTCAAGGAAAAGCAGTTCTTCTGGCGGGATGTCATCTGGCACTCGGATGAGTTTGTCAGTGTCTACGCCATGTTTCGGCATCCGCATGTATTCGGCGTAGCCACCATCTATGTCGTGTCCGATGCCTTCAATCGTGTCACAGTATTTGTCCCGATCATTTTTGCAATGCACACATTTTCCACAAGAAAGCATTGGATTCACAGTAACCCGTTCACCTATTTTAACTTCTGGGTGCCGACTCTCAGCGATTACACCCGCAAGTTCATGTCCCATCACAACAGGTGGGGCATAATCTGAGACATCACCACGGAGTGCTGCAAGGTCGGACGCGCAGATGCCACACAACTCTATTTGGATAAGCACATCCCCGTCATTGAGTGTGGGAATAGGTTTATCTTGGACACTTAACTGCTGGACTTTTTCGAAAACGATGGCTTTCATAGAGAATGGTTAATTTGGGAAGGTGATCGCAAGAGCGAAGCCTTGCTCCGCTCTTACTGATAGGGTTATCATTTCTAATTGTACGTTTTCAATATTGTAGGAGGGAACTCCGATTCCCGACTATAAACGTGTCGTGATTCGGAGATCGCTCCTACAAATGAAATAGGATAAACTTAGTGGTTGACTCGGTAAGTTTTTGTGTTTTGAACGCCCTAAATAGACCCTTTTATCCCCCGCAAGCGAGGGGAAGGGACTTTTGGATCTATTACGTCCGTTTTATACATAATAAATGTTTAGCGAGTCAACCACTAAGAATGGTATTTGTAGTTTCAAAGTCTACTCAAACTCATAAGGCACTGTTTCAGACTGATGCGTTTTTGACGATTTTTCTGCCAAATCCATGACGGCAATAACGCGGCGAGCGGACTCAGGAGTCACAAGCAATGGTGTACCATCGTTCAAGTGCGCAACGATATTTTCATAGTATCTCGGTCCAGGTCTTCCGTGATGACCAACTTTCTGTTCTTTGGGATGCCCTTCAACTTCGGATAAGACGTGATATTGTCCACCTTCAGAAACAATAGAGCCATGTGAACCGAGCATTTTCCATTTTGGTCCACCAACCTTCGCAATGTTAGACATCTGGATGTTTGCTGATGCACCATCTGCGACAAATTCGCCTTCTGCAAATCGAATTACTGCTTGCACGTGGTCTTCGTTGGTAATGTCCTTCCAAACGAGGTTCGGTTGAAAGAAACCTGTGACATTAATCATGGGTGCTTCAAGGATATTGAGTAGCCAATCAAGAAAGTGTGCACCCCAGTCGTAGAATTGACCGCCAGAAATTGCTTTGACACTTCGCCACCAATTTGGATTAGGTCTACCGTAGCCACCGCTCCACATTTCGG
>JAPPMR010000791.1:3534-4485 GCA_028818995.1 Candidatus Poribacteria bacterium
CAATAAACCTTTCCAATGACTCCAGAATGAACAATTTCGCGTAGTGTCCAAAAATCGGCATCCCATCGGCGGTTGTGGTGAACTGATAACATCACATCATTTTCTTTCGCCGCAGTAATCATTTCGGTAGCTTCTGCAATTGTGACACACATCGGTTTTTCAACGACAACGTGTTTGCCTGCATTGTGGGCTGCCACGGTCGGACCGCAGTGCAGACTGTGTGGCAGGACGTTCGCTATGAGATCAACATCCTCGTCTGCTACAAGGTCTTCAACAGAGTTATAAGTCCGGGCATCAGGAAAATCTTGTTTTGCTGCTTTTGTCCGCTCTGGATCAATGTCGCACACAGCCACACATGTGATGCCTTCTGTGCCTTGCATCATATTTGCGTGTGCTTTACCCATATTAAATGCCGCTCCATAACCGAGAACAGCACCTTTAATAATATCTGCCATTATATGTCTTGGCTCCTTCTGTGCGTGGGGTGTTACCCCGATTTCAATTTTTGTGAATATCTTATTATAGCATAGATGCGAGGGTGTGTCAAAAATTAAAATTGGACAAGGCAGAGGCATTCAATTTCTGGTCAATTATCCGTTTTAGTCTCGGTTTAGAGATTGCTCTTACAGATTGCAGGTCGTGATTCGGAGATCAATATTACTAAAAATCATACCGTACGGTATGTTTTTTCATACCACGGTATGATTTCTAAATTTGGCATGACACCACCCCCTGTATAGGTTTATAGGCATTTTTCTTAATTTTGAAATTATTTTTATTTTTCTATTTTCACCTGCGCTGAGGAATACGGTTTTCTTTTTGCTGGCAATATTTTATTTTGATAGGTTTTGCATTGTCGTCTGTGCATTTAGGGAGTTCCTTTCTATTTTCGGCGTGTTTAGGGATCGGTTCTCTTTTCATACTGATATTATACCAAGTTCTGTGTAGCGA
>JAPPMR010000121.1 GCA_028818995.1 Candidatus Poribacteria bacterium
CGGTCTTCCGCATTCCGGTGGGAATCGTTCCCATCGTGAACTCACCAGCGGGGATATGGATTAGCGGGTAATCAAGCGTTTCGATGTGCATGTTCGGTGGGTCTTTCCTCTTGAAGAAAGGATTTTAGTGTGATCGTAGCGTACAATGATGAACTTTATAAGGAATAGGAATTCTGACCTTCTAAAACTCTTTATCCAACTCTTCCTGACTCATCTCCTGTATAAAATCGAGAGTAATTGCAGGATCTTTTCCTTTTTCAAAAACGCCCTTTTCAAATGCTCTCATCAGTGCCCTATGACACCTTTTATTTATGTTTCTTGGTGTTCGTTGTTGCAAGTTCGCCATGAGTGTTCCAAGTGCTTCTTCTGTAAAAGGAGAATAAGGAGTTTTGGGTTCTTCTGGGGTTCTGTAGTTAGAGAGGACATCACTTACATACCGCATCATCTCTTCCTGATTTTTCATTTCGTTAAAGAAAATATCTTGGGTAATCCGGTCAGTAAGATATCCCCCGAGAATCAGTTCAATTTCTTCATATCCCTCAGGCGCGGTAAGCGTGAAATTCATGAAAAGGGTAAAGAAATAGGGAAGACGATCTACTAACTCACGTAACCCCTGACCAAAAGGACGGTATTGTGGGGGTGTAAAATAGATGAAATTCTCCATTTCATCTATCCATAGACAAAATCTATTGTGCTCGGCTACATCATTGGATTCAGATAACCCAATAAAGCATTGCAAAACGCCTGCTAACACTCGAAAATAATCTTGCGTTTTCTCAATGTTTCGATTCAAGCTAAGTTTTCGTAACTCGGAAGTTGTACATTTATCAAGGAAGTATGCACTTAGCAGAGGATGAGGGTTTGGATAAAATGATGAGACCCCTAAACCAAGTAAGGCATTCACGAAGTCGCTACTTACCATCGTTTGACGGAGGGTTTGCTTAAATACATCCACTCCACCAGACTCGACGGTTTTGTTTACCATCTCTCCTATTCTCTCAAGACCAACCTGTTCCATGACATCGAGATAAAAATCCCTTGCTGGATTCCCAGTTTCAGTGGGTGTCTGAACTCTTAAAACTTCTATATTCTGGACGCTCGGTGATGTCTCAGGAATGTTTTCACCAGCACTAAAGAAAAGTGAGGCATGGGTTTTGCCTTCCCCCATAGAACCTCGGCATAATACCACTTGCGTTGGTGCCGATGCTTTGGCTTCTCGGAAGACCCTATTAAATTCGTCTTTGATTACATCCATACCTGCCCAAATTGCCTGTTTAGGGTTGGTTGGAGGACTAATCGTAAAAGGATTTTCCCGTAAACCAGCTATGCTCCAGTCAATCAAGAATTTCATAACTTACCTCGCTTTCTCACAGATGGCAAAGTTTTAAGCATACTATCTAATTCCTTGAGATAATCGCGATACTTACTAAGACGCTTCGTCATCTCTTGTTGCGTCCCGGCAATGTGAGGATTTATCAGTCGTAAAGCCGAGTAAGCTTGAGCGTACTGCCATTTTGGAAACTTAACGAGATAGATATGTAAAAGCAATTCCAAAGACGACCAGGTCCTTGTTGCTGCGAAGCGATTCTCGTACCATTCAATCAAACCTCGCCGTGCCTTTCTATCATCTGTCAGTATGATAACTTGTCCCGTCTGCCGTTTCCGAACCAGATAAAATGCTAGCGCGCAGTTATAACGCTCCCCGCGATTGCGAGTTGGGTTGATAGATGCTGAAAATCGATTGAAAAGCAAATCCTCATAATCTTGCTCATGCGGAAAATATCGTCTTGCTTGACGCACAAATTGCAACATCCGTTTATCACAACACCCTAATTTATTTCTATTTCGCCTGATTTCGTGTGGGATCTCTCGCGAGACTTGTACATCGAAAAGTTGATTTAAAACATCAATAATGTGGGTTTCTCCTACATAAATCTCATGTATATTTATGAGTGACGATGTATCGGGAATCAGAATATCCATACGTTTTCGATTAGGTTGGTGGAAAGATAAGATAAGCTTCGTTCTCGCGATGGGAAAACCTTACTTCATATCGTGCATCAGGATCTTTGGAGAACATATCCAAATCCGTATGAAGTTCCCCAAGGTTCGCACTGATCCTGTTATCCACTATAAGAAGGAGTGTCATATAAATGAGTGCTGGGTACAGCGAAATTTTTGGGATAGGTGTGCTCCGAAGCGTTTCAAGAGCCCGAAAAGCGAGTTTGTTGAGCAGTTTTTTCCTCTCTAACTTCTGTACTTCTGTCCATTTGCGATCAACTTTGCCCGTAAATACCTGACCAGCAACGCTAAAGAATTGATTCCGCAACCATACCGGACTTGTGTGAAAAGCTGGCATCCCTTGAATTTTCGGAAGGAACTGAGAAAACTGGATCCCCATCTCTGTTAATTGAGACTGTCTCTTTCCATCACTCCCAATTGAAACCAAGCCGAGGTCTGCTAACCAATGAATTCGCGGCGGCACGATATTTTCTATAGAACGTTTTGTCCCTTCCTTCCAATGTGTCACGCGGTTCCGTACTGCCAAGATGTCACGTGCTATACGCTCTTCCGCTGTCAACATACGGGCTTGCAATTGCTGAAGATAAAACGTGCGGAAAGCGTTTTGCAAATCGGAAAGAGATTGAGAACCTCCTTCAACTAACATCCGAATAATTGTGAGAAGCCGATCACTGTCTTTCATCAAAAGCCAATATAGATATGCACATTGCTCAGCACAGGTCAGTTCAAACGGGTTTTGATCCGGTGCTTGGTGAAGAAAGGGCAGCAACGTTTTCCCAAATCGAGTGACACGACACGCGCCCACGATTCTCCCAACAAGTCCCAACGAAACTGTCAAATTAGTGTAGCGTTTTGGACCTGTTTGTTCGCGTGTTGCTTTAATAAACCCCTGCTGGTTTGGGTGAGTCATCAAATCCTGTTTATGGTCAAGACTCCATCTCTCAAGTCGAGTATAAAGCACAGACTCGCTTAATGTTTTATGCTCAAGCAACCGTAGGATTGCAGAGACATAACTGAGGCGACGAACAAGCACGTTAATATCTGTGATTCCAACTTCATATTTAGCCATATGGTAATCTACCTGTCAAAGGCAATACTGTGAAACGAAAAAAAAGCGTGACACATCATCTGGAAGGTTTTATCTTCATAACGGTATTACAGAAGTGTGGAAACCCCTAAGCCACGCGCCACTTTAACTGACAATAAAAGCATATCAAATTTTCCCAAAAATGTCAAAGAAACATTCCTAATCTTCTCGTAGGGCACTTAATTTTAAGAAAGCAGGTTACATTCGCGCAGGATATTTCTTGATGGATGCCCTGATTTGGTCTGGGAATAGACCCAATCCATCCATTGTATTACATTCTTGTTCGGAAGAGAGCACGCAGGTCCAAAAAAGTTTAGCTCTGTTGTAGTATAAATTATTGGAAAACCGAATGCTCTAAAAAAGAAAAGGACAACTTGACATTCTGGTCCATATATGCTATGCTTAAAATGTAGAGGTTTTGAATAAGGAGCCTACCTTTAGGAGAAAACATGGAACAAAAAGTCCGCCATCTGCTCGGTCTTTCTGGAGGAAAAGATAGTTCTGCACTTGCCGTTTACATGCGGGACAGAGTCCCTGAGATGGAATACTTCTTTTCTGATACAGGAAAGGAATTGCCGGAAACTTATGAATTTCTGGATCGGTTAGAGGTATTCCTTGGCAAACCGATTGTCCGCCTCAACATGGACACCGATTCCCACAAAAACCGAGATTTCGATCACTGGCTGACGCTTTACGGAGGTTTGCTGCCGTCGTCTCAAGTCCGTTGGTGTACGGTTAACCTGAAAATAAGACCTTTTGAGGGATACGTTGGTGAAGATAAAGCATATAACTACATCGCCATCCGCGCCGACGAGGACCGCGTCGGTTACAAACCGCTGAAAACTCCATCTCTCCGCAACATAGAACCTAAATACCCATTTAAAGAGGACGACATCACCAAAGAAGATGTTTACCGGATTCTGGAGGAAAGTGGGCTCGGTTTGCCTGACTATTACCAGTGGCGGACGCGTTCAGGGTGTTACTTCTGCTTTTTCCAGCGTAAATCTGAGTGGGTCGGACTGTTAGAGCAACACCCTGATCTCTTTGAACTCGCCAAGGAATACGAGAAATTTAATCCAGAAACAGGTGAACGGTTCACGTGGTGTCAGGGTGAAAGTTTAGAGGAATTGTCGAATCCAGAGCGGATAGCGCAGATTAAGGCGAATACCAAAAAGGCGATGGCATCCAAGAAAACAGCAAAACCGAACCGCCGTCTAATAGAAATCCTCATTGATGTCCATGACGACGAGGATGACGAGGAGCCGTGTTTGATTTGTCATAAATGATACTGTAGAGAAATCACCATAGGTGTCAATTTAGGGATATTTCGTTGTATTTTATAGGAACGTCCCTAC
>JAPPMR010000243.1 GCA_028818995.1 Candidatus Poribacteria bacterium
ACGCATAATTTTTCGGAAGGTCAGGATGCACCACAAAATCGGCAAATGTCATAAATTTTTCAAAACCATGGTCTGTCTTGCTATTTTTATCGCCATCGTGATACTTTTTATGATACCATCCCTTCAGTGTTCCACTCTTAACAGAAGCAGTAAGTCCAGCTAAAGTCAGCGTTACCACATTGTTGTAGTCATTCCCTTGATAATACTGGTATGAATTCAGATGATCCAGTGCTACCTGCAAATAGGCATTATATTCAGGAACATAGCCAGGTGTGTATTCTATATAGCCTACAGATCCCGTATAAGCCCCTTTAGGTTCCTTAGACAGATAGCCACTGTTATAGGCTGCGTCTACGTTAGAACGCGCAGTGTCCATCAGAGACAACAGTCCACTCATCGATGTGAGATATGCGGACTTTTGTACGTCGTATGTCGCCTCATTATGATTTGTCTTCGCCAGGGTTACAGCCACCACATACGCCGCTGGATATAGAGAACCCCCACTCGCAACACTGACAATCGCACCACCAACAGCAAGAACCGACAAAAGTCTCTGGTTATTGTTAGCAATTTCAGCATCATCCCACTCTCCCATCAAAGACTTCAGATCACCCTGAATGTAATGATAGTTATCACGTTCTGTATTCATTACTCTTTCTGCGTTGCGTACGTCTCTCTCTGCATTTAGCCAAGTGCCTAAGCTTGTGCCTGCATAGGATATGTTATTAATAGAAATGAGAGATAACACACAAACAATAAGCACGATAAAAACTAAACTTCTCTTAAACATTTGAAATACCTCCTTATTATTCAGGAACATCAATGAAACCTGGAAAATAGTCTGAAGGGAACATACGTGCCCTACCGTAGCGAGTCATACCTCCATAGGGAGTAATTTTACCCGCATCATTTAGTGGCCACGTTAGTCGCCATAAATCATAATCACGTGCAGGTACAGGACCGCCCTTTGGAAGTTGAGCATCAATAGCACGATTTTGAGATTGATGTGCACCTATTGCCCTACCGAGTATTGGGTTACTTTCATCGCCAGTACTTACATAATAGTTTATAAGATATATATTTCTGGCATACTCTTGTGCTTCTGTGTCATCCGCCGGGAATGGCGGTATATGCTCTGCACTCCAGTGTCCGCGTTCTTCTGACTGCAAGCGAAGTGCTTTCACTGGATTTGTTTTCAGCAGTTCCGTGTGATAGGTCAACGGGCCGGTATAGGTTGGCTTCGCCTGCACTTCTTTTGCGACAGGTTCGTGTGGTTCCCCTTGCCACACATCAGGTGCGTCAATCGGCACCTGGTGAAAGTGGTCGCCATGCGGCACCCACTTTTTGCCCGGTTCGGCAGGGGGCAATTTGTTCTCTGCGACTGGTTTCTCGTTTCCTTCAAGCAGTTTCTCGGCTTCGGCAGCCTCTTGTTTGAGCTGCTGAATATCGGTGTATTGATGATAAAATACAATCGCAACACCGAGGGCAAAAATCAGGACAAACAGTCCTGTTGCGATGCGTTTGTGCATAAGTGTTCTCCTTCGTTACTTTGTTGTCCCTGTTTCCGTCTCATCCAGTGGGCAGGGTTGTCTCGGACTTGGACAAATCAAGCCCGGTTTCGGTGATCCTTTTATCGGTGAACATTCGCGTCTAAATTGTTGTTCGCAAGCAGGTGGGTCTCCCTGTGTGGCATCTATTGTGCCAAACAGCAATAAACCGCTTGTGAGAATGCATACGAAAACAATAATTGAGGTGAAAAGGACTTTGTAGTCTCGTCTCATCTGGTGCCTCCTCTATCATAAGTGAGTAGGTTAATTGTTTGTGACAGACTACAGAAATAGGCGGGTATTTGTCCGTTTTTACTATTTCTATAGAGGCTGCTGGCCTCTATATACACGTAGACATCAAGGTCTGTGCGTGTTATGATAGACACCAGCGCTGTCATACTTGTTCTATGTCAGTGCTTTAGCATCGGCAGTGGTTAGGATCACTGTCGGTGCATCCGGAAAACCGGAAAAGCACCTCTACCGTTAAAAATCCGCATATATCGTGAATTTCTAACGTATACAAGGTATTATACAATTACTTTAATCTTTTGTCAACAACTTTTTTTCAATTTATTCAAATATTATTTTTTTAGGCATATACAGAATCTTAAGATTGTGGTAGGCGCGTTCTGTAAACGCGCCTACAAGATGTCGCGAGCGGGAGCTCGCTCCTACAGAGGAGAGCCAAACCCCTTTGTTATTCCACACGCCTATTTGGTATACTATACCTAAAAGGACATACACCCCGATGAAAAAAATATACCTTCCGCCCCTCCTAACACTGCTACTCCTTTCAACATTCCATATTCCCACGCTTTTCGCCCAATCTGTCGGCATACCCGACGGTGCTATCGCTCGGCTCGGCAAAGGACGTATCTACGATGTGAAATATGCCGAGGATGGCACACGACTTGCTGTCGCCACATCAGCAGGGATTTGGATTTACGATACCCTTACCTACGAAGAACTCGCCTTACTGACAAAACACGAAGGACCCGTTTTACGTATCGTTTTTAGTCCGAACGGCAGCATCCTCGCAAGTCTGGATCAAAGGAGTGTAGTTCATCTTTGGGAGACGGACACAGGAAAACATAAATACAAACTGACGCATCAGGACAATATCGTATATATCGCCTTCAGTGCGGATGGGCAAACACTCGTAACGGTAGGTTACGGTGGGAAGAACCGTTTTTGGCACGCAGACACGGGTGACAAAAAGCAGGACCTCAAAGAGATACCAGAAATGACCCAGGATATTCTCAGCATTACCTTCAATCCGAATGATTATACGGTGGCAATTGGGAAACGGGACAACACCGTTTCTTTGTGGGATCTCGTATCAGGCGAACGCAAACAAATACTTGAAGGACATAACTCTTTTGTTTTTAGTCTCGCCTTTAGTCCGGATGGAAAAACATTGGCAAGCAGTAGTATTGACGGCACTATCTGTCTGTGGGACCCTGAAACAGGAAAACAGAAACACGTATTTGAGGAAGATGGAAGATTTGCAGAAAGTCTCGCCTTCAGTCCGGACGGAAGTCTATTAGCCGGTGGTAGCAGTTTCGGACCTATTTACTTATTACATGCAGACACAGCCGAACATCTGAAAACGCTTGAAGGACATAGCAGAGTTGTTAATGCTGTCTCCTTCAGTTCGGATATGCGGACGATGGTGAGTGGTAGTCGGGATGGCACGCTCCGTATTTGGGATGTCGCATCCGGTGAGAATAAGCACATATTTACCGACCATTACGGTGAGTTCAGCTGTATTGCCGTCAGTGCGGATGGCAAAACAATCGCGTGTCCAAACTCGGATCGCCCAGTCTATTTATGGGATGTAACATCGGGCAAACTGGAAAAAACATTTGACAAAAGAGGGTTTTTTGTTGTCCGAGACATTGCATTCAGTCCAGACGGAACAATCATCGCGACAGCGAGGCAGGGACAGATCATTAACTTGTGGGATCGGGACACAGGTGATTCCCTAAAAATACTCAGAGGGCATGAAGGTCAGGTCTATAGCGTCGCATTCAGTCCGGATGGCAAAACAATCGTCAGTGGAAGCGAGGATAAAACTATTCGGCTGTGGGATACCGAAACAGGTGAACATAAGAAAACGCTCGAAGGACACAAGGCGCGTGTCAATAGTGTGGCATACAGTCCCGATGGAAATACAATTGCAAGTGTTAGTCATGATAGGACTGTTCGGTTATGGGACGCAAAAACGGGTGAACAAAAGGAAGTTTTTCCAACGCAGATACGTGATGTCAGTATCGCTTTTAGTCCCAATGGAGAATCTATTGCCGTTGTGGATGATTTGTTTGAAATCCATTTGTTGAATGCAAGCACTGGCGAGCAAGAGAAAGTTATTAGCGTGCGTGGTGATGCAAGCATCTCAAGTATCGCATTCAGTCCCGATGGAAAATTCATTGCAGCGGGTAGTGCGGACGGGGGTGTTGATATATTAGATGTCAACACCCGGCGACGGAGGTTCATAGGGTATGGGCCGCCTGTTATTACACATGTTGCGTTTGCTTTGGATGGGAAAGTGGTTGTGAGTCGGAGTGCTGATGGTGTTGTGTATCTGTGGGATGTTGTTATTGAAGAATAGTATTCAGTCGTCAGCAGTCAGTTTCTTCTGTAGGAGCGAGGTCTACCTCGCGACATCGGAAGAACGGGCGCGAGCGGGAGCTGCTCCTACAAAGAAGACGGTCGCGATTCGGAGATCGCTCCTACAAGAAGGAAATCGGGCTTACAAGGAGCTACCACAAAACATCTATTACTAAATTGACGGCTATGGTGCGTTTTGGAAACACACCGACAACTGATAACTGACGGCTGACTGCCGACTGCCGAAAGAAAAAGGCAGATACCCTTTCGGATACCTGCCTGTAAGGTGAGAGTTTATAA
>JAPPMR010000658.1 GCA_028818995.1 Candidatus Poribacteria bacterium
ATGGCAGACCGATTAATCACTTCTGAACAGTTCATGGCATCGGAAAGTTGTTTCTTTTGTCATATTGATGAAAGTGAATATGAAAAACTTTTTCTGTTTTTCAATTCATTACAGATGGATGATCAAGGATCGATTGTCTGGGATAAAAGGAATCCCATTGGGGCATCAAATACGATAGCAACACAACACGAATATACTATTTGTCGTTCAAAGGGAAATGTAAAATTGAAGGCACAACATGTTAATGGTGAAATGATATTAAAAAAATGTTTGGCTTTAGCGAAAGCATATGGCGGAATTACAACTCAATGCCGTAATGACTTTAAAACTTGGATTAACAAAAGAACAGAGTTAAGCGGAATGGAACGATCTTATTCCAACATTGATGAAAATGGACATGTTTATACGACTGTCCACATGGGAGCAGGTGATGTGCGAACAGATCCTAAATACTTTAGACCACTAATTCATCCTACTACTAAAAAACCTTGTCCTGTCCCCAAGAATGGTTGGTCAAGTACACCAGAATATTTAGACGATTTATTACAAAAGAATGAAGTTAGTTTCGGGGTTGACGAAAAAACACAACCTCGCCGAAAGTGTTATTTGAAAGATAACCTAATAGGAGAATTAACATCTGTAATTTCCACAGGCGAAAGAGGTAAACATATACTGGATGCCTTCGGATTAGATTTTCCTTATTCTCATCCTGTTGGTTTATATGAAAAACTTGTTTGGTCAATTACTACTGATGGAGAAGGCATTGTACTTGACTTTTTTGCCGGAAGCGGGACCAATGCCCATGCCACAATTAATCTCAATCGTAAAGATCAGGGTAATCGCAAATACATCCTCATTGAGATGGGACATCATTTTGAAACTGTCCTTAAACCGCGCGTCCTGAAAGCCGTTTATGCCGAAAAGTGGAAAAATGCAAAACCCGTCTCCCGTGACAGCCGCCTCTCCCAAATCATCAAATACCAAAGTATTGAATCTTATGAAGATGCTCTCAATAATATCCAATTCACTGAACGCGAAAATTCGCTCTTTGAAGAACCGCTGTTGAGCTATCTCTTAGGGAGTGAAACCCGTGAAAGTTCTACATTTTTGAACGTTACCAACCTTCAAAACCCGTTCAGTTATCAACTCAACATCATCAGGGATATGCAAACACACACACAAAACGTAGACCTACCCGAAACCTTCAACTACCTCCTCGGGGTCTCAGTCCAAACCCGTCGGTGTTTGTATGATGACGACAGACGCTACCTTGTCTACCGCGGCACAGTCGGACAAAAAACCGTCATCATTATCTGGCGTGAAACCGAAGGTTGGGAACAACAAGATTGGGAGCGAGATTACGACTTCATCCAAGAACACGAACTAATCATAAGCGCAGATAAGGTCTATGTCAACACAGACAGCATTATTCCGGAATCTGAATCCTTAGATCCACTCTTCAAACGATTGATGTTTTCTTATTCTGTAGCATAGGCTGTTAGCCTGTGCATTCCTATAGGCAACATCGCTCTCAAGCCGTGATTTAATCAATAAATAGGACTTACACAATTTTGATCATCGCCCGCGCCGTTAGAAAGGGATCGTATAAAAAACCCAGACGGTCTGTGGCACAACCTAACAGGTTATGCTACAAAAGAGCATCAAGCGTAAGTCGAAAATAAATAACTATGCCGAGAAACAATTCACAACGTCAACTCGATAATCATCTCACTCTACACGCATGGCTCAACAGCCACTTCGGATATAAAACCACGCGCGATCTTCTTAATGATGTAAAAAACCATGACGAAGGTTTCAACCCAGACGGGTACTCCCCAATCTGCGAATTTTTGATCGCTCGCGCGGAACCAAATTCAGCAATCGAAAGAGAATTGCGAACTTACGATGCCAACATCAAACGACATCTCTCTTCTATAAACGACAAGCGCACCCAGCCGATTGTGCTCCGCTATTTTCAATACCTTGCACTCCTCTATACGGAGATCTGCTTGGACTGGAAATTCAATAGACCCGCGGAATTCTTGCGTCAACTCAACGCCTTCGTCCAAAGGCGTAATGATGCAAAAGCCCCCGGTGATCCAATGGATACAAATTTCACAGAAACCGATCTTGAGAAACTCGCCTTCTGGATGGCAACCTGTGCTGGCAAAACCCTCATCATGCACATCAACTACCATCAGTTTCTCCACTACAGCAAAGATGTGTTAGACCACGTCGTCCTTATCACTCCCAACGAAGGGTTAAGTGAACAACATCTCCGCGAACTTAAAAACTCCGATATCCGTTGCGAACGCTTTAACGTGGAAGGCAACCGATTCTCACACAACCATAACGCATTGCAGGTCATTGAAATCACAAAGTTGGTGGAGGAAAAGACAAGCGAAGGCGAAAGCGTTCCCGTTGAAGCATTTGAAGGGAATAACCTTATCCTCGTTGACGAGGGACATAAAGGCAGCGGGGGCGAAGTCTGGCGCAAAATCCGAAATAGACTCGGTGAGACAGGCTTCACCTTTGAATATAGTGCAACCTTTGGGCAAGCACTCGCTGCCGCGAAAAATGCCGACCTTATTGAGGAATACGGAAAAGCCATCGCCTTTGATTACTCATACCGATACTTCTACGAGGACGGATACGGCAAGAATTTCCGCGTCCTCAATGTCAAGTATGATGATGACACCCAAACCGAAATACTGCTTTTGGGAAATCTCCTGAGTTTCTACGAACAACGCCGCTATTTCAAAGAAAAGCAAGACGCTGTGCGTGCCTATGGATTAGAATCCCCGCTATGGGCATTCGTCGGTAGTAAGGTTAACGCTGTCTATACCGAAAACCGCCGCCCCCGCTCTGATGTTCTTAACGTTATCCGTTTCCTGCACCGGTTCGTAAAAAACGAGGAAAATTGGGCAACTAACGCTATTAAGGAAATTCTCAATGGCAATTCTGGCTTATCCGATGACAGCGGCACCGATGTCTTTCAAAACCGACTCAGTTATCTCAATAGATTTGACGAAACACCAGAGCAAATTTACACCGGCATTCTTAACGAAGTATTTCACACCGAGACAAGCGGCGCATTGCACCTGCAGGATATCCGAAACGCGCAAGGTGAGATCGCATTGAAAACCACACACGGAAGGGAAAACTTTGGTCTCATCTATATTGGGGATACTTCTGCTTTCAAAAAGCTTGTTGAGAGTGACAACGCGGGCATTGAAACGGATTCCGAAGACGCATTCGCGGAAAGTCTTTTTAACAACATTAACACTTTCGACAGTCCAATTAATATTTTAATTGGCGCGAAAAAGTTCATTGAAGGTTGGGACAGTTGGCGTGTCACCGCCATGGGATTGCTCAACATCGGCAGACAGGAAGGTTCCCAAATCATTCAATTGTTCGGTCGAGGGGTCCGTCTACGCGGCAAGGACATGAGTCTCAAACGCAGTGCTGCCCTTGATGGCGAACATCCACCTAATCTCCCGATCCTGGAGACCCTAAACATCTTCGCTGTCCGTGCCAATTTCATGGCACAGTTCCGAGATTACCTTATGCGCGAAGGTATAGAGCTTGATGAACCTATCCAGATGGAGATTCCCATCATCTCTAATGAAAGTTTCCTTGAGCGTCGACTTTTTGTGCCGAAAGTCGATCCTTACAATGAAGCTGCTAAAGGACAGTGTGTCCCACTCACTGTTAATATCGCTGCCTATGTCACCCACACGACACAAATCGTTGAGGTTATCGGGAGCAGTTCACAACAAGGCATCCAGGGGAGTCAATCAACAGCAACCTTAGAGCGCAAAATTGAAAAAGAAATTTTGGCGGTATTAGATTGGCAAAAGGTATATTTAGAGTTACTTGAATACAAGCAGGAAAAGCAGTTTCACAATCTTATCTTTGATGTCCAAAGTCTTCAAACAATCATGGATCCAGACCAAGAACTCTATGGTCTCACCGTCAGGAAAGAATCAGAAGTCAAGCCAACATCGTTCAAGGAGATTACCCGCTTAGAAGAATTAGTGATTACACTGCTTCGCAAGTATATTGCCAAATTTTATCGCATTATTCAGAAACAGTGGAGTGGCCGCAGGATGAAATTGGACACCTTAAAAGAAGGCGATGATAACTTCACAGATTGGAGGATCTATATCCCCCGAGACGAAGCCCATGAACTTGAACCTCAGATCCAAAATCTAATAGAGAGTGGCGCAATATACGGACCTAATGTAACCGATCTACCCAACGCCTATAATGATCGACACCTCTATCAACCACTCCTTGCGATTACCAATGCCAACGACTCGTGGCGAACCACACCGCCAGCTCTGGAAGAAAGCGAAAAATACTTTGTAGAGGATCTGCGCGGTTATGTCCGTCAGCAACGCGAGGATCTGCTCGCCAAAAAGGAGGTTTTCCTC
>JAPPMR010000080.1 GCA_028818995.1 Candidatus Poribacteria bacterium
AGTGATGGAGAAATATTTCCATCCAATTTTACAATGTTAAATCACAAAAAAGATGGAATTGACCCATATCAATTCCTCTACTTACCTTAAAATTTGCTAAAAAATCGCCTCATTTTCCTCAGATTTCTACGGGTTTCCATCTTTTTTCAATATTTTTTTTAGAATTGCACTCTTTTCGGCTCAACACTGTGTCTTTAAATTATGAAAGGAATCATATAGTCTATTTGAGAAATTCATGTCAACAGGCATAAGATAAACAAAAGGAGGTTTCCGATGTATCGCGATATTCGGACGAACAAATGGGTTCTCGGTGGTGTTGGCTTTCTGATAGTGCTATCTATTGCATGTGTGGTGTGGTATCAGCACGATATCGCACCTGAGAAAAAGGCAGCTGCCGATGCTGCGGAATTCGCGCGTCAATGGGAAATAAACCAAAAGACGCAGCAGAAAAGCAGCGCGGCAGAAACAACGTCAACCGAAGCACCTGCGGATAGCACAACGCCAACCGCAGAGAAACCGATAACCGAAACACCCCAGGATAACGAAACCACAAATAGAGAGACGCACACGGATCGCAATGTTACACCTAAAAACGTCCGCATGTCTCCACACGGGTTCGGTCCTTATCCGAAAATACCAGACGGGTGGCCTCAAGGTTTTTTCGATCGTAAATTAACGCGTGAGCATGAACTGTTAGGACGCGTCCGAATAAAACTGCATGAGCAGGGGATACCTACGCTGGGTGTCGCTATAGATAAGACAGGTAGGGCATATCCTTTTGATAAGGATCAAGTCTATATTACATTTGATGAAACATATTTACCCGATCTCGGTCATGTCAGATATATCGCTGACATCTTTGGAGATGCAACTGTGTCTCAGCAAATAGAAAGTAATGCGGAGGCACGGACGCGGAAGTTGGGCTTGCCGATACCACTACAGATACCGATCGAAGCGGATATTCCAGCTGGTGTCCAGGTGTTGGACAAAAGTGAAGGGTTTGACCCTTATGAATTTCTAAATCTAAAAAGGCAATAGCCACATCAATAAATGATTGTGAAGCACATGGGACAGATGGTTTTGGTAATCAGACGAGCACGCATTCGGAAATACCGTTTCCGTAGTAGTCGTCAAAGGCGTAGTCAGTTAAACCCGTTTAAAGACAGGAGAGCATAAAAATGTTACGCGACATTTTCACAAACAAATGGATAATCGGCAGTTTCGGCGTATTGCTCATTGTTGCTGCGGGGTGTTATTTCTGGTATCAGTGGGAACTTGCGCCTTACAAACAAGAATATGCAAAGACGCAGCAACTTGTCCAAGAATGGACAGCAACCCCGAAAACAGTAACGCCTACCCAAGAAGCAGAAGGCGTTGATAGACAAGACGTTGCCCCTGCGGAACGAAAGTCGGTTTCCGCAGCACCCGCAACAAAGAAAACCGACACACTGTTAGATGATGTTGACACTGGCGATAATAGTGCACCTACATTTGAAATGGCTGAATCAGATACTGCTGAGGTTGTGCAAGAGTCGCCATTCGGTTTCGGTCCTTACCCAGAAGTGCCAGAGGATTACCCAACCAAAGCACTTGTTACGTGGCCTGCTGCTTCTGCCGAATCAGAACTCCTCAGTCGGGTGCTCATTAAGTTGTGGACACAAGGGGAGAAAAACTTTTATGGTGGCAGCACGAACAGAGGGAGAATCTACCCGCATTACAATAACACCGTCTATACCCGTTTTGGTGAATATCGTGGCGCAAACGGTGAGATGGTGCGATACGCGCAAGGGGCGCTGGCAGGTCCTCACGTAAAATTTAGTATGTCTGAACTTCTCAATCCACCGCCACATCTACGGGTTTTAGATTTAGAGTCTTCAGGCATCGATCCGTATCAATTTTTAGATTTACCTCATCAAAAAGGAGAAAAATAATGGTTCGCAAACTTTTTTACTTCACGGTGTGCTTTATTTTTATTTTCGCTGGATATTATGGACACACCGAAAAAATGTGGGACAGGGATGACATAGATGAAAGCCCTTATGCTGAGGTTCATGGACATGCAGATTGGTATGCCCAAAGTCATAAAACAGATGTTCATGTTCACTGTCTCGGCTACGCACATTCTAACCGCAAGGGAAACTATACGCTTCTTGCGATGGTGGCAGAGGTAGAAGGGGAAGACTGGGGACGAGAGGGATATCCACCCGATGATTACAAACAAGGTAGATTTGAAGGTGGATGCTATGTATTAGCTGAAGTCACTTTTGATGCTTCGGAAGACGACGTGTTTCACACAGATATAGTCTGGTCAGGGAGCGCAACCGTTGAAGATGAAACAGCAGATAGCATTGCCAGAGATTATAAAGACAATGAGTCCGATTAAAGATAATGTGGCAATACGAATGACCTCTCATCAACAGAGCAGGTAACCTCGTGTTACCTGCCACACCCAGTATAGGTGAACCCAATGAAATATCTTATCGCTTGCATCGCTATTTTTGTTGTTCTCGCTGTTGGGTGTTATTTCTGGTATGAACACTCGCTTGTAGATGAGAGACAGGCAGCTGTTGATGCTGCGGAATACGCGCGCCAATGGGAAATAAACCAAAAGACGCAGCAGAAAAGCAGCGCGGCAGAAATAGCGTCACCCCAAGCACCTGCGGAAAATAATACCGCAGAGAAACCGATAACCGACACACCCCAGGCTAACGAAACCTTAAACAGAGAGACGCACACGGATCGCAATGTTACACCTAAAAACGTCCGCATGTCTCCACACGGGTTCGGTCCTTATCCCGAAGTGCCAGAAGGTGCGCCGATTGCTATGTTTGACGAAACCATGAGCGCTCAACAGAAATTGTTGTGCCGTGTGCTTGTCAAACTTTACAATGAGGGGGATCCACACAAAGGCGGATGGATTAGCGGCAGAACAGGTAGGGTGTATCCTCACTATGATGACGTTATCTATGTCAAATATGAAACCCAATTCAATGAAATCACAGGTCAAAATGAAACGGTGATCGCCCAAGCAACAAGTGGTCCTGACAACTTTAGTGTGGTGCAGGCTGTGGCGAGCGGCGACATTCCATCCGGTTACACACTGATAGATATGAAAGACGCGGGTATCAACCCGTATGAATACTTAGACTTACCGTAAAGGTGATGGATACCAGAGGCAACTACCACATGAAGGATATCAGTGTTGTCCTGCCAGATGAAGAGCCTGATCCCAAGAACCCTGACCTGAATATACAGGAGACCCAAGAGGATGAAAAAACAAAAGATAAAACACAACCGATTGGGTTTAGGCTATCAAGTAAAAATAAACTTACAACTTCGTGGGCGAAGATAAAGAGGCGGCGATAGTATTGTGTTCGCGATGTCTAATCACCACAGTAGGTGCGTTTGGAAACGCGCCGTATTTGTCAGAATCGCGGATTATCACGGATTTATCGGATTGCGCGGATTATGGGATTGGGAAGTCAAAATCGTTTTCACAGGATTTATCAAAAAAGTGTATACATGTAATGAAGATTAATTTATTATTTAGGTAATTTTTCATTATGCATATTCGGAACATTTTAAGGGATCTTCAGTTCCGTAGGAACGCTATGTTTATAGCAGCGCGGACGACCTCATCCCTTTAGTCCCGCTGAATGCCATAAGACGAATGCGCTTGGTAGGGACGATATGTGAGAACAAAGACATTAGATAAACATATCGTTCCTACGGAACTCAAGAGTGCGTTTATTTCGTTTTTCTATAAACATACCGCCCCTACGGGGCTCAATATAGTTCGGTGACCGTTTTCTATAAACATACCGCCCCGCTTGGGCTATATTAGTCCCGTAGGGACGATATGTGTCCGCCAACGACATATTTTACATATCGTCCCTACGGGACTAAAGAGTGGACAATCCCAATAACAATACGTAAACTTAAGGATATGTCCTTTTGTGGGACGGGTTTTCAAGCTCGATTTGCCTGGTTTTGGTGCAAAAATCGGGCTTGAAAACCCCTCCCACAAGAAAAAATCCTGCAATTTTTTCTTAAGTTGACACCCGGGGAATCATGTAGAATGCGAAAAAGTGCATTCTACCAAAGGTATTCATATCGTTGATTTATGGGTGTCGCTTGCGTTCTACCCGACCTACGAAGTTTCCCGAAAATCAAGGAGAAAAACGATGCGTATCCTTCAAATAACCCTAAGCCTCAACCTAATTTTGTTCTTTACAGCTGCTGTTAGTGCGAAAATCCTTTTTAGTTCCTACCAAAACGGAAATACTAACATCTATATCATGAGTGATAACGGCAGTAGTATCAAGCAGATCCCTACTCTTTCAGGATCAGGTATAACACCACGTTGGTCTCCAAACGGACAACAGATCGCTTTTCTGCAGGACACAGATCCGTCAACCAGATCCGTCCGCA
>JAPPMR010000688.1 GCA_028818995.1 Candidatus Poribacteria bacterium
ATATTAAATGCGTCAATGTGAACGGTATGAACAGGTTGCTCATCACCGATAGCTTCGTCATCACTGCCACCCATTTTAAACTCACTTGTTGGGATAAGTTCCATGTTGTCAATATACAAAGGTGCTGGAGGTGTGTCTATGAAATCTTCAGCATGTTCAAGAGTTGCGAGATGCGCGTGTCGTTTTTGAGAATCTGTTAGCGTATCTCTTGCTTGATTCAGGAGTGTTCGCCACTGTTCTTCTGTTCTGCCATCGGCGCGAGGACGACCACCTGCTTTCAGCGATTCACTATACAGTTTTTTGTGTGCTGTCTCAACGCGATTTGTGATGACCGATTCACTTTGGTTTTCAAACTCCGGGACAGACAAACCTAATACCTCAAAATAATCAATCTGCTCACCAATAACTAATCCTGACGCATCAAGGATACCAGTCGCCTCTTCAACAGTAAGGTCATGCTGCTGTACCGCTTGTCGGAGAAACCCTTTACGTTGTTCATTAGTAATAGTCGACGAAGCATTTCTAACCGCCTGAATGATTGTTATGAATTCATCACGTTTAGACATCAGGTAGTTCTCTTTTCAGAATCGGTCTGATTTACCTATTTTTAATAGGAGGTGGTCCGCTTTCAGTTGTTACTCCGCAAACACAACGGAATCCGATGACATTGAGTGAAAAAGATGGTGATTCCGCGTTGCGATTCGCTGTCCGCACTAATGACGCTGGAATACGCCAAGAACCGCCGCGTAACACACGGTTTGACTCAACATCTATAAAATGATTGACAATCCATTCAACAGTGTTAGCACCGGAAATTGGATTTCGGGGCGATGAACTCATAGAAACACCTTCATGATATGCATCAAGACACCACTCCCAGACGTTTCCACACATGTCATGCAAGTCATAACCGTTCGGCGGGTACGTTCCCACAGGTGTGGTTTTGCCAACGTTCCAATCATAATTTGCCATAGAAGGATCGGCAAAGTCACCCCATGGATATTTTTGACCTTCAACTCCGCCGCGTGCTGCCTTTTCCCATTCAGCCTCTGTGGGTAGACGTTTACCTTGCCACTGTGCGAAAGCCATTGCTGCATACCAACTCACATTAACCACCGGATGATCAGCTTCAGTTTTCGGAAAACTGTTGCCACGCCAATGCCTTAGGTAATCAACATCGTGGTATTTTTTAGGTATGTCGTGCTTGCTCCACTGTGGGTTTGCATCTACAAACGCCTTATATTGCACATTGGTCACCGGATATTTGTCTATATTAAATGCGTCAAGAAAAACAGTGTGTATAGGATGTTCATCTCCTAAAGATTCGTCATCATTGCTACCCATTTGAAACTCACCTGCAGGAATGAGCACCATATTGTTAAAATTTTCGGGCTTTGATGCATTGACTAAAAAACTATCTTCGTCTTGTTGAGTTGCCACGTATGCACTGCGTTTTTGTGGGTCTATTAGCGTATCACGTGCTTGGTTCAAGAGTACGCGCCACTGTTCTTCCGTTCTACCATCAGGACGAGGACGACCACCTGCCCTCAACGAAGTATTATAAAGTTTTTTGTGTGCTGCTTCAACTTGGCTTGCAATAGTCGATTCTTTTAAGTTTTGTATTTCTGTAATAGAGAATCCTAATACCTGAAAATAATCCACCGTCTCACCGATAGCCAATCCTGCCGCGTTGAGGATATTAGACGCGTCATCAAAGGTGAGACCGTGCTGCTGGACTCCTAATCGCAGGAAACCCTTGCGTTGTTTGTCGGTGATTGTTGGGGATGCGGTTTTGAGGGTATTGATAAAGGATATAAATTCCTCACGTTTGGACATACATTCGTTCCTTCTGTTCAAACTTAAGGGATTGTAGAAGTATAGCATTCATCGGGGTTAGAAACCCCTCCTACAAGAGCGTTCACCAAAGGTAGCAACTGGGTTATTATAAGGAGCTATTTCTATTCAACTACGAGGTCTTGTAGGTCAGTTTTTGCTTGGGCAACTTCCTCTTCATTAAGTGTCGGTCGATCAATAATGGAAAAAATGTCGTAAATAGCTGTTGCCCCGTCGTTTGAGAGGGATGTGGCTGTTACCTCAAGATTCTGGTCTAAGTTATACTTGTAGATGACTTCAATTGGAGAACCTTGGGGTAGACCTAGGGGCAACTCAAGCGTACATTCACCCAATTTATATTCGTCAAATAGGTCAATTTCGTCTTTGGGTTGGTCCTGTTCAAGCCCTTGCACTACTTCAATTAAAACCGAGGGTTGATTGTGATCAACCGTCAAAAACTTATCGGCAATTTCGCACGGAACAGCAGTCATTTTGGGAATCATCACGTGAATAATATGTTCACGTTGAGAGTTGAGAACGACAAGTCCAAGATTGTGTGTGGCACCGTCGGTTACAGTCACTTTTGGCGCACCGTCCGGTCCAATAAACCGTTCAATAACAGCGTCAGGCATATCTGCAGTTTCGGTTTCGCCTTCGGATATCTGGCGGAGTGTTCCCTGAATTGCAGCCCCAATTGCGACAACCTCGTCAGGATTGACTTCATGCGGGTTGATCTCTTTGCCACTGATTGTGGTAATCATCTCCTGTACCATAGGCATCCGAGTTGAACCACCGACCAGCAAGATTTTGTCAATATCTGTCCATGTCATCTCTGCTTCTGAAAGGACAACATCACATAAGGTTCGACATCTTTCAAGGAGTTCGGCTGTTAGTTCCTCGAACCTTCCGCGCTCCAGTTCCACCCGAGTTGTCTTCCCGTTGTACCCACAAACAATTAGTGCTCTTTGCCGTTGAGACAAAGATTCTTTCGCAGCAATCGCATCAAGTTGAAGGTCTTGATACGTATGAAGGTCTTCTAATGGATTTTCTCCGTGTTCTATCTCAAACATCTCTGCAACGTGCGTAATAATTTTATCGTCCCAATCCTTACCGCCAAGTCTGTGGTCACCATTTGTTGCAAGCATCTGTATCTCTGATTCGGAAACCCTCATGATGGTTACATCAAACGTTCCACCACCAAGGTCAAATACGAAGACATTTTGATTACTCCCTAATTGATCAATACCATAAGCAAGCGCGGCGGCAGTAGGTTCGTTCAATACTTGCAAGACATTCAATCCAGCAATTTTTCCTGCATTACGGGTAGCCTCCCGTTCCGCATCGTGAAAATAGGCAGGGACAGTAATAACTGCATCTGTGATTTCTTCATTCAGATATGTCTCCGCATCCTGCTTAAGTTTTGTCAAAACGAGTGCGGAGAGTTCTTCAGGGGAGTAGTCTTTTCCTTCAAATGTACGGAAAAATTCCGTTTTGGATTTGCCCATTTCACGTTTGACAAATTCAACAATCTGTTCAGGAACTGCTCTGGCGTTCTGCTTAGCAATTTTTCCGACTGTTACGAGGTTATCCTCAAACATGATTACCGAAGACGTAATACGTTCGCTTTCTAAATTTGGTATAATCTCTGGTTGACCATGCTCATTGATATGTGCTATCACTGAAAAGGTCGTGCCAAGGTCAATCCCAACAACTTTACCCATTGATGTTACCTCCTTTCTCATTTAAAGGAGGTTCACCCGCGGAAGGTGTATACCGAAAAATTGTGACCTCTTCCGGACGGAACACTTTATCTCGCCAGTTGAACCCAATTTTGTGAACTTCTGCCACTTTTTGATCTTGTTCTGGATCATCGGATGAAATTACTTTGCGTGTTTTGTGCAACTGCCGATCAAGTGTTTCAGGGGAGTTCTTATACGGTGTTACGTCCATGCGGTATAACACCTCTTCCAGTTTATATCGAAAGTTTTCTAAATTCTGGCGATATTGCGATAGTTCATCTGTGAGGATATTCTTATCCTTGTTGATGAGAATGTCATCAAGTTGAGATTCAATAGATATAAAACTATCGTAAAGTTGAATGAGGTTGTGGATAATCGGTTTGTGGAGCACTTCAAGCAGAAAACTCTCTTTATAGTCCTTCATCTCAGCGTACATTTTATCAAACATCTCTGTCTGATTCTGATTCCGAGCGATTTGCTTTTCGAATAGGTCTTGCAACGCAGTCAAAGTCTGATTTATTTGTATGAGCGCGCTTTGTTGCGATATTTCTTCGTTTTTCGCTGATGCTGATAAATCTTCGGTGTCATTTGCATCAGTCTTTAGACTGGTATCGTTATTTTCATTCACTTGCTTACCCAAAATTGAACTCTCCATCTAACAAAGATTTCATTTTAAGAGGTTGGATTCTTCAGCAGAAACTTTCCTGATTATATAACGGATTCGGAGGAATGTCAACGCAATCGCAAACACGGTTATTTAGTTTTCAGAATTATCGGTTAATAGGTTTTACTGAGAGTTTATATTGTAGGTCCAAATCAACGCTATGAATGCCTTTAGCAGAATGCGCTTTTGGCAT
>JAPPMR010000718.1 GCA_028818995.1 Candidatus Poribacteria bacterium
GGCAAAAACAATAAAAAATGGGATACCCATGTTAGATACCGACTTAAGAAGAAACTTTTATCAAACCTTTGGTGCAGCTATCTTCTCGGTTGCGAACCTTTGTAATTCCTTCAACAAGTGATTCAAGCGGGAATTCGTGACTGATGATTTTGTCCATGTTGACATCGCCACTGGAAATAAGTTGTACTGCCTCTTCCCATGTATCAGGTGCTAACCATGAGAATCTGATGGTTTTATCCATAAGGATCGTATCAAGAATCGGAACCTGCATGACATCTTTATCGCCAGGAAGTCCGAAGATAACAACAGTTGCGTGTCTCCCTGTAACCTCAAGCGCTGTATGGATTGCATCAAGCGAACTCGTAGCAGTAATAGCACGGTCAGCCAGTTCACCGTTATTGAGATCCTGAATTGCTGCACCAAGGTCTTCAACGTAGTGTGGAGAGTTAGTATCGCTGACGTTCACCACTAAGTCCGCTCCAAGATCCTTACCGCATTCCAAACGGTAGTCGCGAGTTCCAACTAACAACACGTTCTTCAAACCACGACTTTTCAGCACTTGCACCATCATCAAACCGATGGGACCTGGGCCGAAAACAACGGCGGTTTGTCCTTCTTCAGCATTGAGATTGTTGACTGCATAAAGTCCACAAGCAAGAGGTTCTGTAAGTGCGCCTTGGTCATACGTAACGTTATCGGGTAGTCTGACTGTCCAACGATAGTCAGAAACAGCGTATTCCGCGAAACCACCATCAACGCCTACACCTAAAACCCGTTTTTCTGGACATAGGTTGGACAATCCTTTTTTGCTCCAAAAAGAATCTGGATTGGATTGTACTGGATTCACAACAACTCTGTCACCGACTTTAAATCCGCCTGTCTTTCCTGCTTCGTTTCCTACTTCAACAACTTCGCCTGTAAATTCGTGTCCGAGAATAAGCGGCCCCTTGCCATCGTCAGTTTCAAGTGAACTATTTCCGAAATAATACGCAACATCCGAACCACAGATACCTACTGAACGAACTTGAACTAACAGATCGTTATCACCGGCTGTCGGTACCGGTTTATCTTCAAGACTCATTGATTCGGGTTCATAGAAAATTTGGGATTTCATTATGTGCCTCCTTAACTTATATGAATACCTTCAGTTTATCATACCTACGTAACAATTTACAATGAATTTATACTTTTCCAGATACAGATCCACTCTACCAAATCTACAGATGTTCCCAATTTATTAGTAATTTTTGATAAATAATTCTTTGCCCTTTGCTGCTGTGTCCTTCTGATAATTGTTCATTCCGTATTGCAGCGTCCACTCGCAAATATCTGCGAAATCAAACAACTCACGAATCTTTGGCGAGTCGTCATAAGTGATGAGCCATTTATGCTTGCACTTTTTCATATTGTCAGCAAACTGCTTGTGATCGAAAGCGGTGTGTAAAGTGCCTCTCGTTCCATATAACTTTGATTCTGTTGCTTTCAAATAGGGTGGGTCCAGAAAGATAAAGACATCGCGGTTTTCATCAAAAAGACTGCTCATATAATCTTCATTTGTGATTTTGACTCCAGAAAGCGTGTGCGAAACCATTTCTACCCGATCAATGGACGAACGCGTGAACCTTTTCTCATAAGCACCTTGCGAATATCCTCCTGAATCTACAACACCTGAAAAGGTAATACGATTAAGGATAAAAAACCGCACTGCTCGCTCAAATTCAGGAAGCATATCTTTGTCATTGCACAACAAGTCCCTGTCCTTTGTCAATCCGTCAAATAAGGCGCGGCCATCTTCGGTGGTTGTGTGTATTTTTGTCAGTTCATCAACGAGTTCTGTAACGTTATCTCTTGTCTGCTTCCAAAAACAGTATAGATCATAGTTCAAATCATTGATCCAGTATGATTTGACATTGTTTCCAAAAATACTTCGAACAGCAAAGAAGACAGAACCCCCGCCAACAAAAGGTTCTCGGAACTCGGTTATCTTTGTAGGAATCAATGGGAGAATCTGTTTTATTGCTCTTGATTTCCCACCGGGGTAACGCAACGGGCTTTTTGTATTCATGAGAATGTGATAACGTTAATCGGTTGGATCATAAATATGAACGAATGCTGAAAGTATATCACACATCACTGCAATTTTCAAAATAGAAACTGCATAGATAAAAACAGATACCGACTACAGAACTCACCCAAAAATACAGTAATTATTGCAATAAAAAGAAAACCTGTTGCTGCCCGCGTTGCCCCAACTTCATCCTTAGCAACAGATTTAGGACGTAAACAATCCCAAGAAATAAAATAAAGTACCAGTGTGCCTCCGAACCCAATTCCTAACCGCATCCAAAAGATGAGTTGAAAATGAAAATTAAACGGCACAACATCTTTTGCTTGCGATCTAAAAAACATATTTATGCAGAACAGAGAGATTGTTGCAATGAGCGTACACAGCAAAACAGTGTTAAATCGTCTTAGGTAATGGACAGGTAATTCTGGTGTTACAAGATACCAGTGTCCAAACCACATGCCAGTATGAACTGCCCCGAGTAAAACTGCTGATACAAGGAATTGGAAAGTTAATACAAATTGTCCACCGGGAAATTGGACAATTTGAAAATAGGATATCGCAGTAAAAAGTATCCAAACACTACCGCAGAGTATCCCGAAAAAGAATAATATGTCCGTGAGCAAAGACGATTTGAACCACCAACTTAGTGTATAGGCAAAAATTATAAGAACAAAACTGATTACTAATACGGCTTCGGTGTCATGCCAAAATCGAAAAAAATTAATAAAGGTGACAGGTTGTTCATGCAGGTACAGATTTGCACAACGCGCTAAGCCGCTTACAAGCAGGTAGATACCTCCCATCAAACGATAAAAGTTTGCCCCCACCAAACCTTTCGGTATGAGAAGCATAGTTACAAATCCGCCTACAGCGAGTTGACTGAAAACAAGATAAAAAATCTCTGCGATACTGAACATCTGTTTGTAAGAGAAACCCCATTACAGTTCAACACCATAATGGGGTTTGCTTAAGTTATAATGTCACGTAACCCTCAGTAATTGAAGGTAATGACTCTGATTAGATAATTTCAACGACCGCGCCGACAGCCTCAAGTTGCTCTTTGGTTTTTTCAGCATCTTCTTTACTCACACCTTCTTGGATGACAACTGGTGCTGATTCAACCTTTTCTTTTGCTTCTTTCAAACCAAGCCCTGTAACGGCACGAACTTCTTTAATGAGAGGAATTTTCTGTCCGCCGATCTCTTTGATTTGGACATCAAATTCGGTTTTCTCTGCTGCTTCCTCAGCTTCAGCTTCCGCAGCTCCACCTGCCGCTGGGACTGCTCCGGCTACTGCCATCGCTGGCATTGCAGAAGCACTCACGCCAAATTTATCTTCAAGTGCTTTTACCAGCTCGGAGAGTTCCAGAACGGTCATCTCACTAATTTCATCAATCAATTTTTCTACATCTGCCATTTTTATAATCCTTTCTAAAATAGTAAAAGTAATGCCTATTCGGCTGCTTTCTTCTGTTCGGCGATCTGTGTGAGCACAGATGTCACCTGACCAATTGTATTACTAAGCACATTAACAAACCCAGTTATCGGAGACCCGTTTTTCAAGACTCCGACAAGTCCATACAGCGGCGCGCTGATGCCTCCGATTGCTTTACCAATTAGAACCTCTTTTGAAGGCATATCTTGGAGTGCTTTAACGCCGTTCGCGTCAACAACTTGTGTTCCAAGGATGCCACCTTTGATTTTTAGGTTCTCATGTTCCTCGCTAAATTCAAAAAGAATTTTACTTGAGGCAGCCGGATCATCGCTTGCCGCAAGGGCTGTGTTACCTTTTAAATATTCCGCAAGTCCCTCGATTTCTCGTTCTTGCGCAACAACGTTAATTAATGTATTCTTATAGACTTTATACTGAACATTCGCCTCACGTAATTGCTGGCGTAAATCGTTTACTTCAGCGACGGTGAGTCCTTGGAAATCTGCTAACAGAATCACATCTGAACTTTCAAAAAGTTCACGAATTTGTCCAACCTGCTGAATATTTGCTTCATTCGGCATAGGTTAGCTCCTTTCTCATCTTGACCATTCCATCCAGAAATAGAAAAACCCCCAGATGCCTGGAGGCTTGACTTAACTACGGTAGTCAAAAAACTTGTTTCGTTGCATAAGCACGAAGTGTTTCTAACTTTATCCGAGTCTCGGTAGGTAATTAAGCCAAAAGCGCCTACTTTCTACAACTCTATTCTGTTTTTCGGAATTTGTCGTCTGGTTCCTTTTTAAAATATACACGTCCTATGGTTGACGTGCTTCTACATATAAGTTTTTGATTTGTCGAATTACAAAAATTCTTGAGGATCAATTCGGATGCCAACCCCCATAGTTGAAGAAATCGCAACAC
>JAPPMR010000054.1 GCA_028818995.1 Candidatus Poribacteria bacterium
TAACCTCGCCCCTTACCGAAATATTTATTTAAACTTCATTAGGGACGATATGTTTTAGCAGCACATCGGGCAGTTGATATGTCGTTCCTACGGAACTCAAGAGGTGTTGATAATTTTTTCTATAAACATAGCGTTCCTACGGAACTCAAGAGGTCCGAGACGCTCGGTAAACCGTAATTCAAATTAAATCGTTATAATGTCTATTGCGTCTCTTTCTTGTGAGAGGGAATGCGAAATGTGCATTTCGTCTTAATTTTACGCATACTAAAAAGGAGTTAATCATGAAAACCTATTTGATGTTTACATGTATCGCAATAACAGTTCTATTTTATTTGGGGTGTACTTCGGATGAAGATAATACTTCATTAGAAAATCCTGCATCCCTTCAATTTCCAGCGGGGTTGAATGCAGCACCTCTGGGTGATGATGTTGTGCTTGAAAATATGTATGAAGTAGAAGCCACCAGACTTGCGGATAAAACACCAGTCCAAATTGTAACTGTAATTGAAGGCACTGGACGAGTGACTCTTGAAGCGCGTTTTCGCGGCGTTCGCGACTTGGGACTCGGATATCCTGTTTACGAATGCGAATTGATGGATGATGCCGCTGAGGCAATGGGTGGGATTGCTCAAGGTATGTCTGGCAGTCCGGTCGGCCCACCAGGGCGTGTCATGGGTGCATTGGCATACGGAGACTATTTTTCAAAGGCACCTACGCGCTTTTTGGTTACATCCATTGATGCGATGGAATCCTCAAGATCGCATCAAACATTTGGGGACTTACGCAATGTTGAACGTCCCCCTGCAGCCCCATCGGGCATTGTTTCTATGTATACACCTGTGAAAACACCGCTTATGATTACTGGTTTACAACCCCATAGACTTGAACAACTGAATTCATATCTGCAGGGTTCTCGTTATGAATTCCTTCAATTCGTGGCTGCCATTGGTGGTGCACCTGCTGCGCCCAAAATCACAACCACAAGTTTGAAAGCTGGAGATATGATCGGTGCTGCTATCGCAACAGGTGATGTTATCAATGCGATAGGGTTCGGAACAGTGACACAAGTATATGACGACGGGACATTTGTTGCTTTTGGACATCCATTCAATGGTGATGGTAAATCTGCAATGCCGGTGTATAGAGCTGTCGTCAATGGAATTGTGCCAAATCTGCAGGCATCCTATAAATCCGTCGCTGCCTATGGAAATCCGATCGGAACGATTACTAAAGACCTTCTACCGGGCATTGTAGGGGAATTAGGTAAAATGCCTGATATGATACCTGTCAAGATTACCTACGACGCAGGTAATGGTGAACTAATTGAGAAACATCACAAGGTCGCCTACGGACAGGAAACGTTTATCCCTACCGTTGTATGGGTGACGATGGACGCACTCCGCCAAGAAATCAGTCCGCGTACAGTGGACTCCACAATTCAACTTCATTTCAAAGAGACAGATAAGATTTTTAGCAGATCCTTCCGAACAACAGCAACGGATAGTAGTTTTGAAGGTTTATTCCAAACACAATCCGTTATCGAGGCATTCACGGATATCCTCACGAACAATGCAGGCAAAGCAACATTGGACCGTGTTGATATCATTGTCAAAGACACGCCTCAGATTTTGCGTGCTGAGATAGATAAAGTGATTGTGCCGGAGGAAGTTATCGCTGGTGAAAGCGCAACGTTTACGATTGTGCTACTCCCGCATTGGAGTGCAACTGAAAAGGGTCGTACAATTCAAAAAGAGGTAACTATTGACATTCCGGAGAATTTCCCGGAAGGGAAAGCGCGCCTCCATGTTGAAGCCCAATATCAAGACGGTGATTTTTTCTCTGGACCTGGCGATTTCGTTTTTTTCGATGATTTTGGTGATTCTGATGAAGGTCCACCTTTACCGCAAAATCTTGATCAATTCATTGATGAGCAGGTGGCAGTACAAGTTGATCCTGGTTCTATTCTCATAATACTTATGCCGCCAGATGATTTTGGTTATGATTTTGAATTACCGGAATTTGATTTTGAATTACCGGAACTGGACGATATAGAGATACCTGAACTCCCTGAGATACCTGAACTCCCACCCATTGACGATGTTCCACCTTTAGATGACTTGCCGTCTTTTGAAGAGATTGACCCAGCGGAGCCTGTTGAAATCGAAATTATTATTGACAACTTCATTGTAATCGGGTTTAAAGGTATCACCGTGGATATAAAAACACCCGATACAGAAGATGATTTTCCACCGGATATCCTTGAAATCCCAATTCCTAACTTACCTGATGGTGAATAAACATGAACCTTTAGATTTTCACACCTCGCCTCGCGGAGGCGTTTGTAAGTATCCGCACTATGAAAAACTTCATAGAAACTCTTTCGTCCTGCGCGGAGACGTTAAATCCGCGAATCTATTCAAATGAGCAATTAAGTGAAAACTGATAAGTATACACAGAACCAATCCGAAAATGGAGATATTCGTTTGCGCATGAAAAAAAGATTATTAGATGTTTGGAGGTACAGATAGATGTTATATTCCAGTGTCCATCAATTTTCTCGGAATTTTTTGAAAGTCTTTACCCTTGTTTTAATTTCCTTAATGATTGTGCTGATATACGGCTGCATTCAAAACCGAAGTAAAGACTTCATTAAATTGGATGCTCCACTGAGAGATGTGCTGCCCAAAATCACCCTTGTTGTTCCTGAAGAGGAAAGCAAAGATGGAAAACCTTTAGAAATCACTGTAGGTAGTACATTCAGTGGTGAAGGTGAGTATACTGTTGGTGCTGGTGAAACTCATAAATTCACGTATACATTTCACAAAAAGCATGTTCTTGAAGTAAATAAGTATATCTATGCAGTAGTTTCCTACAATTGGGGCGGTACAGGTACTTTTTATTACCTTACTGCAGTTGATAAAACAACACTTAAAGGTAATCAACAATTCCTACTCGGAGATCGCGTAAAAATAAAGAATTTAGCTATGACTAAACGACCAATGGGTTTTGTTTCTCTCAATTACATGGGAAGAGAACCTGGAACAAGCATGAGTGAAAAGCCTGATAAAGCGATTGAACAGCACTTTACAATCCATCAAGGAAAACTAATGGATGTGAAATTTGTTGATGAAAAGTGAATAAATACCAGAGATATTTATTAGACATTATAATGTGATTTAATCGGAAATGTCTGATAACGCCAAGCCCCAAATATAGGCAAAAAGCGAATGAGTTGTAGGTCGGGTAGAGCTTGCGAAACCCGACATGTTGGGACTAAAACACTATTTTCAAAACTTGCTTGAGCCGCTCCTGCGATTTCCTTGTGAACTCACAAGGTTTGCCTTGAAACCTTGATATTGTCCAAATCAACGCAGCATGCGCTTTTGGCATGCTGCGGGTTTCGCTCCGCTCTACCCGACCTACAAACTCAGTTGGGCGGAACAACTCCGCCCTTCCATTAAAATACTTATCCCAGGGTTATTCAGTTTTCTATATTTTTGATGATTTTTTGCTATGACGTTAATTTAATGTGTTGCCATTTTGTCCATGCCTTCAGTCCCGTAGGGACGATATGTTTATAGAAAATGTTGTTCATCCCCCCTTGAGTTCCGTAGGAACGGCATAGAAGGATAGACATATCGTCCCTACGGGACTAAGAACTGGGGTGGGGTACTCGTTTTCTATAAACATATCGTCCCTACGGGACTAAAGAGTATTTCTGATATTCAGAAATCCTTAAGTTTACACCCGGGGAATGCCTAATGGCATTCATACCGTTGATTTATGGGTTTCACCTTCGGTTCAACCCAACCTACGGGATTTATCAAACTCACGTTAATAGATATATGTAAGCAGTATTGTGCAGAGGAAAATAATTCTATAGCAGAAATTTTTTCAGATGTTTTATATTGCTAAATTTTCCTTGACATTCATATTATGGGGTGTTAAAATATATGTGTTGATGACTCGTTGCGAGTCATCCCGTAAATAGAAAAACTCACAACGAGTACTTGTTGTAGGGTAAGTATTAGAGTACTCGCCCTACCTGACAAAGGAAATCAACGAACTTGAGAAGCAGTTTGCCATTCCTCGTCATTTTAATTTTACCATATTGCGTCTTAATAGTCAAGTACCTTTTTAGTACCTACAAGTACTATGAAGCTGTACTTGGCTTTTTTAATTTGGACATGGTAGGTTAGACCTGATAGGTGGTTATATGTTCGGGGAATGGCAGCTGTTTCTCATTAAAATAGAAGTAATAACTTTGCCACTATTTTAAAGGAGTTTAAGATGTCAAAAAGATTGTTTTTAATTATAGCTATCCTAGCAACAATCGTTTCTATATTAGGTTGCGGAACTGATGTAAAACCAAATTATTTCATAGGTATGTTCAGAGATGAAGGTGATA
>JAPPMR010000226.1 GCA_028818995.1 Candidatus Poribacteria bacterium
GACACGTTCGATTCATGTCGGGTGTCGCTCCGCTCTACCCGACCTACGAAGTTGCCTGAAAATCAATCAAGGAGAAAAACGATGCGGATACTTCAAATAACCCTAACCATGAGCCTAATCTTGTTCTTTGCAGCTGCTGCCAGCGCCAAAATCATTTTTAGTTCCTCTCGAAACGGAAATTCTGACATCTATGTCATGGAAGATGATGGCAGTAATATCACGCAAATCACAGAAAAGCCATTTTCTGGATGGAGACCGCGTTGGTCACCCAATGGGAAAAAGATCGCTTTTATACGGGACACAACTCCGTTTGACCTTCCACGAAACCCCAATGTGTTCCTCATGAATCCCGATGGCACGAATGCCCAGCAACTCACGGACTATGACGGGTATATTGGGGACTTTTGTTTGTCTCCTGATGGAAAAAAAGTTCTGCTCAGCAAAGCCACAATAGGAATGATTTTGATAGACCTTGATAGTGGCGAACGCCAAGAAATAATCCGTTCCCATGTACTTCAGTTCGACTGGTCCCCGGATGGAAAGCAAATTGTGTATGTCAATGATGACCATTGGTTTGATGAGAAGAACCTTTGGATCGTTGATGCAAATGGAGACAATCAACGTGCATGGACACAACCCGATCCAGAAAAAGGAGCTTTGAATCGTTTACATCCGAGATGGTCTCCGGATGGTAAACAAATGCTGTATACCGAATCGGATTGGAATGCAGGAATATCCCGATATATCATACGAAATATAGATGATGACAACACACAAATATTGGAAATACCAGATAATTGGGCGCCATTTTCTGTCGATTGGATGGATGAAAATCGTTCTGTGCTTTTTAGTGCGTATGATTTTAATAAGCGGGAAGAGAGACCTCTTGTGGTAGAGATCTATAAGTATGATATTTCATCTGGTGAGATCACACAATTGACGAATGGTTCACATGCACGTTGGGTAAGCGATGATGTGCTCTCTGTTTCTCCTTCGGGTAAGCAATCGGTGCGGTGGGGTGAACTCAAAAAGGCGTATTCAGATTGATCTTCGTAGGTCGGGTAGAGTTTACGAAACCCGACACGTTCGATTCATGTCGGGTGTCGCTCCGCTCTACCCGACCTACGAAGTTGCCTGAAAATCAATCAAGGAGAAAAACGATGCGCATACTTAAAATAACACTAACCATAAGCCTAATTCTGTTCTTTACTGCAGCTGTTAGTGCGAAAATCCTTTTTAGTTCCTACCAAAACAGAAACACTAACATCTATATCATGAGTGATAACGGCAGTAGTATCAGGCAGTTCTCTGCTGTTTCAGGGTCGGGTATAACACCACGTTGGTCTCCAGATGGACAACAGATCGCTTTTCTGCAGGACACAGATCCGTCAACCAGATCCGTCCGCAACGCGTTTATTATGAACGCCGATGGCACGAATGTGCGGCAACTCACGAATCAGAAAGAGGCGGGTTTTGATAGGTTAGCATTTTCACCGGATGGCAAAAAACTTCTCGTCAATCGGCAGATAGACATAGGTGAAAAAAATGCCGGGCTTTATGTAGTGGATATTAAAACTACGAATATCACGCAGATTTCTGACATCAGAATGTTTGACTTTGATTGGTCACCTGATGGAAAGGAAATTATATTTTTGAAAACCGAATGGTGGATAGAGGATCACAATCTTTGGATAATGAATGCCGATGGCACGAACGCTCGTCCTTGGATACGACTGAATAAAACTTTTTATCCCAGTAATCCAAGATGGTCGCCAAACGGTCGACGTATTCTGTATACCGAAACTGACCTACGTTTCCGAAACGGGGGTGCTTCGGTTGGTCATGCCGGCACATACCGATATACGATACGCAACGCGGATGGTGGTGCTCCACGGAATTTGGCTATTCCGAAAGATATTATGCCCGTTTCTGTTGCTTGGATGAATAGCGGAAGGTCGGTGCTTTTTAGTGCGATTAAATTCTCGCACAGGAAGGATCCGAATCATTTTGAGCAACTCTATCGGTATGATATTGCAACGAGGAAGGTCAGGCAATTGACGGATGGTCCTGGTGATAAATGGAGAGTAGATTGGGTTAGCGGTGCACATGCCGTTTCTCCTGCGGGCAAGCAACCGGTGCGGTGGGGTGAACTCAAAAAGGCGTATCCAGATTGATACCTGCCGATCTCAAAGGTAGGAGGGAACTCCGATTCCCGACTACAAACAGGTCGCGATTCGGAGATCGCTCCTACGAGAAGAAAATCGGGCTTAAAAAGCCCTCCAACAATGACCGAGACACGGGAATTGCACAACTACAAACGCTGATAAAGGAGATATTGTCATGAAAAGGTTCATGTTGCTGCTAACATTCACGGTCGTTGGTTTTATGCTAATTGCCAGCGCATCTGCGAAGACCATCGTAACAGATGGACTTGTGAGCTATTGGACTTTTGACCAAACAAATATTAAGGATAGAACAGTTGAAGATGTTTGGGGCGAAAACGATGCGACGATTAAGGGAAATCCGAAAGTAGTCAAAGCATACCTAAAACAAGGACTTGAATTAGACGGTTCTGGAGATTATGTGAGCCTGCCAAACTTCGGCAATTTTGGCAGTCGAATTGGTCCATATACTTTTGAAGTCTGGTTCAAAACAAGCTATAAGAAAAGTTGGAGTGCAATCTATAAAGTCAGTGAGGAACCGTGCGCAAAGCATAACAACGGGCATGCAATTCTTCTAAATGCTTGGTGGCGTATAGGGCACCCTCGCACAATTGAGACCGTAGAGGATAATATTTTTTTTCAACGTGCTCGAAAATCGAGGAATGGTTGTGCTAGTCGTTCCTCTGCCAGAAGGTATCCAGTTTCAGATGGTGAATGGCACCACATCGCTTTGACATCAAGACCGCCAAATCAAGAAGAGTTGCAGAAGTTAAATAATATGCAAAGACCCCCAGGTTTACCAGTACCTCCACCTGCGGAGGTAGGGCACTGTTATTCAATTGCTCTTTATCTTGATATGGAGCGAATTACAGGGGCACTTGGTTGCTCAGCACCAAGGGAGATCGTTCCCTATACATTACCTATTTATCTGGGTGCTGTGAACCATGATGGTAAGGCATCAGGCTTTTTTCAAGGCGTTTTTGATGAAGTGCGTATTTATGATCGGGCACTTACGCATGAAGAGGTGATCCGCAACTATGAGTCTGGTATCGGTCTCAGTGTTGAACCTATTGAGAAGTTGTCAACGGTCTGGGGTGCGCTGAAGGCAAAACGTTAGCACCAACGATATAACCTGTTCCGAGGGTAGGCGCGTTTTGTAAATTTGCTCCTCCACCCCAAAGGTAGGCGCGTTTTCTAAACGCGCCGTTTATAGCGTCTTATTTCTGGCTCGGCGCGTTTACAAAACGCGCCTACAATATGTCGCGAGGTAGACCTCGCTCCTACAGAAGAAATCGGGCTTACAAAGCCCTCCCACAAGAGAAGAAGCGCGGTTACAAAACGCGCCTACCGTTGAATAGTAAAATAAAGGAGGCATTGTCATGAAAAGGTTCATGTTGCTGCTAACATTCACGGTCGTTGGTTTTATGCTAATTGCCAGCGCATCTGCGAAGACCATCGTAACAGATGGGCTTGTGAGTTATTGGACTCTTGACAGAAGCACTATTACCGATAGAACAGTTGAAGATGTTTGGGGTGAAAACGATGCAACGATTGTGGGAAATCCGAAATCAGTCATCGGATACCTAAAGCAAGGACTTGAATTGGATGGCGTTGGGGATTATGTAAGTTTACCAAACGTGGGCAATTTTGGAAGTAAAATTGGTCCGTATACTTTTGAAGTTTGGTTTAAAACAAACTACAAGGAAAGTTGGAGTGCAATTTTTAAAGTCACTGAACCACCGTGTGATAGGAATAACAGCGGTTATGGAATTCTTATCAATGCTACGTGGAATAGACGGATCAATAACGTGCTTGAGACTAAAGAAGATTCAATTATGATTCAAAGAAGTAGAAAAATGGGAGATACTGGGTGCTCTGGCGGTTCCTCTGGTAGGGAGAGCGTAATTTCAGATGGTGAGTGGCACCACATCGTTTGGACATCAAGGCCACCTAATGAAGAAGAGTCGGATAGGTTAAAAAATAGACCTGTACAGGGAGGGAACTGTGTAACCAGTGCTGTTTATCTTGATATGGAGTCAATCGTGGGGTCACTGAGTTGTTCATCACCTGACGACATTCGACCTTATACAGAACCTATTTTTCTTGGTGCTGTGAACGATCTGGGAAAAGCATTAGGCTTTTTTCAAGGTGTTTTTGATGAAGTCCGAATATATGATCGCGCACTTACGCATGAAGAGGTGATCCGCAACTATGAGTCTGGTATCGGTCTCAGTG
>JAPPMR010000768.1 GCA_028818995.1 Candidatus Poribacteria bacterium
CCAGCAGAGATGTACACCTGCTGCTGGCGAGGTTTCCTAACCTCGCTAAATTACCGATTTATTTTCTTAATCTTCATTAGGGACGATATGTTTATAACACTAATGCAAATATATGTGAAAACCAACAAAACATATTATTAACTGACACAAGTCGTTTAGTTAAAGAGTTACTTTATCGCCAATGCAGATCAAAGTAATCGTGAATAGTTGAGGTAATCTGCTGCATTTTGCCAGTTTCAACATCTAAGATGAAGATTTCGCTGGTGCGTCTCCCATCCGAATCGCCACCGATAAATGCAATCTGGCTACTGTCCGGACTCCATGTAGCGTCCCTTCCTCCGTAAAGACTCAGATTTAGATAATTTTTGAATCTGCCTTTTTCTATAGTGGCAATACATATCTCGCCTGACGTATAAAACAGAAAATGTGTGCCGTCTGGCGACCACTCTTCTATGTTTCCACACGGGGGTTCGTCTTGTTGCAGAAACCATGTCCTACCCATGCTAACAACATCCGGTTCTGCAAGCGCAAGGAAACCATCGGTTCTAAACGCGATCCATCTACGGTCTGGTGACCATTCGGGCCAGTTTGTTCCCTTCGGCAATACTTCAAGCAATCTCCTATGTGGTTCTTTAACGCTTTCGCCTTTCGCATCCCAATGTAGCCATCCCTTTGCCCACTGCCGGGTCCGCCACCGCTTGATCTTTCCATCAAACGTTACCTCCCAATTTTCTAACCGATCTTTTGGACGGTCAATCTCAACCACAACCAAAACAGCATGACTCAGCGGAGACCACCAGAAATCGTGAATTTCATACTGCTTCTTGGTCAGTTGTTTGTTCTCGGTACCATCTGCCTTCATTATATATAGCGATTTATTCCTATCCACCCCAGATATGTAAGCAATTCGCTCCCTATCTGGTGACAGGCGTGGATTGCGCGAAACCCCATCATCAGTGAGTCGGCGAAAATCTGTGCCATCAGGATTCATCGTACAGATGTTATATTGATAGAATTCCCACCAATTTGTTGTATCTCGTCCTTTCTCCAGTCTCCGAGTTGTGATTCGGAAACCGTCTTCATTCAGAAACGGCTCACGAATGGTAAAAACCAATTTACCTGCACTATCCTCTGCAATCGCAATTCCACCTACCATTAAAACCAATATGGAGACGCTAATCAGATATTTGATACACATAAGTCTACCTTCTTTGGATGTTTGTTATGGTGCTACACGTATTCTAAAATGAAAGTCTTGACGATCTAAACAACGATATTGATAAAACATAGTAAGTTCAGTTTTCAATTGCTACTTCCGTATCAACATCTTCCGCGTCGGAGAAAAATCGCCTGCGGTGAGCGTATAGAAATATACACCACTTGCCACAGGTTCACCGAGTTGGTTTCTGCCATCCCAATACGCCGCACGGCTTTTGCTCTGGTATCTCCCCGCAGGCTGATGTCCAAGTGCTAATCTCCGAATCACCTTTCCATCTGCAGCATAAACCCTCAGCGTTACATCTGCAGGCGTTGCCAGTTGATAAGGTATCCATGTCTCTGGGTTGAACGGGTTAGGAAAGTTTGCAAGCAGTGCGTTTTTGTCGGGCAAGGTAACCTGGGCGGTGGGTGCTGCGGGTGTTTCGGTTACTTCAAAGCGCGTGATTTCAGTAAAATCATGGTAAAGCGTATTCCTTGCTTTGTCGGTAACACCTATTCCGATAACCCCCCAAACACCAGGGAAACTACCTTCCGGCAAGTGGATAGAACTCGTATATTTCCGATAAACAGTTGGGTCATCTTGAAAATAGATTTGATTTGTATGGACATAAGTGTATGGTCCCTCAATATCATAGTTTCGTTCACCCCCCAACGGGTCCCTGACAGCGATATGCCCTCTTTCAAACCCACTTATATCGTCTTTCACATAATATTCTACTGTGACAAACGTCTCACCATTAGGATTTACCGGATTTGTTGGTTCGGCATCAACAGTGATCCTGTTAACATCGAGTGTAGGCGGTGTCGTATCCGGGGTCTTCGTTTCTATTGTTACTTTTTGTATCTGCTCATCAATATTAGGTAACCAAACACTCTCCTTATTTATAGCATCTTGAAAGTAGAGGCGTTTTAATTCATATACCCCTCCAGGCATATAATGTGGGATGTAAAAAGTTGATCTCAATGTCCAAATATCTCCCTCGTGCCTGACTATATCAGCATCAACTAAATGCCAAGAATAATGATGCCAGCTCCCGCTGTATGGCTGTAGGTAGTAGTAGAACCCTGGGGTAAAGTCCTCTTTTTCTTCTGGTTTTATATAAGTATACCCGCGGAGTGTCCTATTCTCTTTTACTTGCCACGTTGCGGTTACGGTATAGAAATGCTCGTTTCTCTCGGTGTATGCGTCTGACACCGTCAACTTTGCGGAATTCGGCACATATTCTGGTGGGGATGAGTCTTCGTATATGTTATTGAGATAGATTTGCAAGCCGAAACCACCCGAATTATATCTTGTGAGTCTATTCGCATCATAAGTTAACACTTGTGTGATAGTGTAATCTCCTTTAGCATAATACGAAGGAACAGACTTTTTTCCGCGCAATATGTTGCTCTGACTCTGACGATATGATGTTCTGCCTTTTGCATCTACAGGGCGTAATTGAACAGCGAAGTAACGACGACGATTTCGATCCCCCTCCTCCTCTAAATCTCTCTCTAACAATCGAAATACCACAATCCCACCTGTTGAGTAATCCAATTCGTTTTCTGTATGGGTTTCTATTTCAATCTCAACGCGTTTACTCCATTCTGGTGCCCCTTCCACTGTAACATCAACCCGGACGACTTCTCCAGGGTATACATAATCGGGATATAAGTTATAGACGACAAAGGTGAGGTCTTCGCGTATCGTAGAAATATAACGTGTGCCGTGCATAATCCTGTCCTGTATGAACGCATACTTGGCAGGTGATCTTGACCTGAGTTTATCCGGAGTGACAATATAGTAAGCGATACTTTCTGCCATATCTTCATTTGGATTTACTCCATGTGCGTAGTCGGATACAAACTCGGTCTGGTTCGTTGTCAACCACCTTCCACCTTCATAATACCACTCGCCTAATTCTATCCAGTCTGCTATGAGTTGCTCATCAAATAGATACGCCCACAAGAAGTGTGCTTTTTCATGAAGAATGATCCGTTGTGTTGCGTGTGTGATTCCATCTTCAAAAGCTTTGTCGGTAAACTCTATATAGCCCCGCCCCGTATTTGCGCGTGCGGTGTATTCAACAAACGGATCGGGTGCCCGTCTGATAAGATATTTCAATCCTGGCGTTACATGCATGCCTGATGGATATTCTTCAAACATTATCATGATACCCAAGATTTCTTGGTATGTAAATTTGCTAAAGTTATGGGCAGGTTCATCTGTTAAAACTTCATAGTCGGGGACATGCACCGTAACGCCATAGTTTCTCTGTAGCATCTGATCTATCGTATGGTGTTGGATTCCCACTCCCGGTATGTCCGTAGCAAATCTGAGGACGGCTCGCCAAAGTCGCTTGGAAAAATATCGTCCTTGAACGCCTTCTATTTTTGCGACAAACGGATTGGCATAGGTGAAAGCCTCTGATGCGATTGTTATTGTCCGAAGACTGCCAGCTCCCATATTGGGACCCAGGTCAATGTCTTGTGCCACATGAGCATCACTTAATATCCAATAACTGGGGTTCTGTCTATAAGATGAAACCGAAACCCCCTGTGTTACCTCTTGTAATGTTTGAAAAAGGAGATACGCTTTATCCTCATCCCATTCAGGGGATAAATACACCTTATACCACTCCGCTAACCTCAGACTCGCACTATCTGATATAGACGTTTTTATTTCAGTCCCTTCAATTTCCACCTCTACCGGTTGAGGAACAAAGACTGTTTCTTGCCCTGAAGGAACTTCATCTGTTGCCCAGTGATATGTAGTCGTTTCCGATTCTGCAATCGCCGGTCTCCCTAAAAATAGACTCATTAAGAAAAGCGCGATCATACAAAGGATTAACCTTTGCTGTCTTATTGGAGTTTCACGCATTGCACTGTTCCTCCGTAAATTATAAAAATATGTCGACCATTCTTCTGTAGGAGCGATCTCCGAATCGTGACCATTCTTCTGTAGGAGCGATCTCCGAATCGCGACAGTGAGTTGTAGGTCGGGTAGAACTTGCGAAACCCATAGACGTCAATTTAAGATAAAGAGTTATGCGCTGAGTATCCCAGGCCGGTAGGTGCGGTTTCTAACCGCACCATAAGCGTCAATTTAAGAAAAGAATTAGGCACTGAATGCCCAGGCCGGTAGGTTCGGTTTGTAACCGAACCGGATCCTACGCAGAAACCTCAAAGACTTCA
>JAPPMR010000493.1 GCA_028818995.1 Candidatus Poribacteria bacterium
AATCTGTTATGAAGATTGTGCTCAAGTCAATATTCTGTAAGAATGATTGGACATCATCCTTTTTGTCTTGTCCCAACAGGGCTTCAAGAAAAATATTGGTATCCACGAGGTACACTAATCCCTCCAATCTGATGCCTTTTTCTGAAGTTCGAGGGCTGTAAACTGGTCACGATACGCCTCTAATCCACCAATCCATTTCAAGTTTGGTTTTTTCTTCTGGACTGAACTTTTTTTTGTTCGTAGGAAATCAATGAAATGAATGACTTCTTCTTGGAGCTCCGGAGGAAGTTCCTTGATTTTTTCAATGATAGTAGATTCCATTGTTACCTCCGTATTTTCTTGATAAGGAGGACGTTGTTGGTATGCTCTTTGCCATTTTGAACAAGTCCTTATCTGACCTATTCAAACGTCCGGATGTCTACAAAGCGGCCTGTTACTGCAGTCGCGGCAGCCATCTGTGGACTAACAAGGTGTGTGCGTCCACCTTTGCCCTGTCTGCCTTCAAAATTCCTGTTTGATGTGCTTGCACACCGTTGACCGGGCATCAGAATATCGGGGTTCATGCCGAGACACATACTGCAACCTGCTTCGCGCCATTCAAAACCTGCGGCACGAAAAACCTCGTCAAGTCCTTCCGCTTCCGCCTGCCGTTTGACTGCTTGCGACCCAGGGACAACCATTGCATTGACGGTATCTGCGACTTTCCTGCCTTTCACAACCTCTGCTGCAGCGCGTAAATCACTGATACGAGAGTTCGTGCAACTACCAATAAAAACCCTGTCTACTGCAATATCTGTCATCGGCGTACCGGGTTCAAGAGCCATATAATCTAAGGCGTGTTCTGCAGCACGTTTCTCGTCGATTGTGTCCATATCTGCAGGATTTGGCACACGCTCTGTTACATCTGTGACCATGCCGGGATTTGTACCCCATGTCACCTGTGGTGCTATATCGGCTGCGTTAAGTTTTAGCGTACGATCATAACTCGCTCCCTCGTCAGTCGGAAGTTGCTTCCAACCTTCAACTGCTGCATCAAACGCTTCTCCTTTCGGCGCAAAACGTTTACCAGCAATGTATTCGTAGGTCGTGTCATCAGGTGCGATCATGCCTGCACGGGCACCTGCTTCAATTGACATATTGCAAATCGTCATCCGTTCCTCAATACTAAGTGCGCGGATCGTAGAACCCGTATACTCCACCACAGCACCGTTGCCGCCATCAATACCGATATGTCCAATAATAGAGAGGATAATATCTTTCGCAGTAACGCCGTAGGGGAGTGTGCCATCAACCCGTATCTCAAAGGTTTCTGACTTATGTTGCAAGAGGCACTGCGTAGCAAGCACATGCTCAATCTCACTTGTCCCGATGCCGAATGCAAGTGCACCAAGTGCACCGTGCGTTGAGGTATGGCTATCGCCACACACAATCGTTTTACCGGGTTGTGTGATGCCGAGTTCAGGTCCAATGACATGGACAATGCCTTGTTCAGGACTGTTGATGTCATACAACGGAATATCAAACTCTGTGCAGTTTTGTGCAAGCGTTTCCATCTGCTTCGCTGCAATTTGGTCTTTGATAGGCAGACTTCTATCTGTTGTTGGCACGTTGTGATCCATCGTGGCGAACGTCAGTTCGGGGCGGCGCACTTTTCGGTTGTTGAGCCGCAACCCTTCAAATGCTTGCGGGGACGTCACTTCGTGAACAAGGTGTGTGTCAATATAAAGAATCGGCACCTCGCTTGCGGATGCCCGCACGAGATGCGCGTCCCATATCTTTTCATACATCGTTTTTTTCATAATTTCTCTTTTACCTCTGTTCTGTTTGTCTTTATAAAGGATAAAAACGGAATTAATTATACACAATGCTTCTTGAGAATTCAAAAAATAAAGATCCTTCAGACTGGTAGGTGCGGTTTCCTAACCGCACCGGATCCACACAAACCCCTTCTTCTCAGGACATTTCCAACCGTCCAAGAATTTCATCACGTTCCCGATAAGCATTAGCATAATCAGGTTTTAATTCTATTGCTTTGTTTAAGTCATCAATGGCGAGATTTAAGTCGCCATTATCACGGTGAGTAAGCCCGCGATTGTAATAATCGTTAGCATTTTCAGGTGCAAATTCTATCGCCTTGTTTAAGTCTTCCAAAGCTTCACTATCTGAATTTAGCATACGGTAAATCATTGCTCGACTACGATAGGCTTCCGCGAAATCATACTTGAGTTCAATCGCTTTATTGTAGTCTTCTATTATTTTCAAAAGGCTGGGTAGGCCAAAACTCCCTTGACCCCGAAGTTGATCGTAACAAGCATCACCTCGAATCAAATAAGATAGAGCATAATCTGGATTGAGACTTATAGCTGTGTTGCATTCAGTTATAGCTCTGTTATAATCACCTTTAATACGGTAAACTTGGGCTCGGTGTGCAAAGCCTTCAACAGATTTTGGTTCAAGTTCCAGTACCTTATCGTAGCACTCAATGGCTTTGTCATAATCACCGCTTCGTAAGTATTCACTACCTTGATAGCCGTAGACGTTCTCACGCTTAGACAGTAACTCGTCTATTATCTTGAAAATTTCTGGTATAAAGGCCTGGAGTATTGCAGCTGAAGGACGAATCATCACCCAATCATCAATTGTGCTGTCTTCAAAGATTTTGTACCTGTCAAATAATTCAAATCCGTCTAAGATACCAAGAAACGTGGATAACTCCTGAAATTTATTGTCATGTTGAAAAATATACTCTATATGTGCGAAATTAGAAGGAGTGCCATTATCAAGTATCTTCGATTCAATTTTCCATATTAATGCGACAATATGTGAACCTATTACAGATTTAGTTAGGTCAACCTCAAATTTACCGTTAACCATTGTGGGATTCATGGCTGGGAGACCATCTTTAGGAGTATAAAAAACATCCTGGATAGATTTCGCGTAAGCAGCGTCAAGTTTTGGTTTTGCGTACAACGATTCTAATGAGTCGTAGATAGGGCACAATTTATGGCCCCTAAGTTCTGAGCCTCCGGATGCATAGTGGAGGAGTTTAAGGGTTAATTCAATCCCCAGGATTAAGGATGACATCATAGGTTGAGTCAGTCTGTAAAAATCCAGGAACGGACGGTCTGGGAAAATAAAAAAAGTATCCTCAAATATTTCTTTTTCAAGCTGGTTCGCAGTCTCAATATTAGCAATGGCAACAGTTCTTAACTTCTCCAGTTGTTTAGGTGTAAACATCGTAAATTAATTCTCCTTAAAAATCATTTGTGTCGGTTGTGGCTTGCGGCATTTGGGAGGGATGGTCATGTTTTTTATTTCCTATGGCGGTCCGGTTAGGAGGCCGTACCTACCTACCTGCCTTTTATAAATACTTTGTGAGAATGGCATTTTTACGCTCAGTGGCTCCGTCAACCACCGCTTGTGCTTCGGTGATTTTTGCTTCTAATTGCTCAACATCTGCTGCTAACTGCTGTTGAATATTAAGCGGAGGAATGGGGATTCTTATGTTCCTAATTTTTTCTTGAGACAAATTATCCCTTGCCACTCCAGTTCTCAGATTAAGCAAATATTGATACATTGATTCTATTACCAGCACCAAAAACTTAGGTGCCATTTCTTCAGTTGGTAATAGAGCACACAACGCTTGATTAGTTGAAGCTTCAATATTCAATAGAGCAACTTTCCCAGCAGTAGCACCATACATCGCCAAAAGAACTGTGCCTGGAGGAAACAATTTTGCATTAGAGTTATTAAGACCTGATTCAGTGATAAAATGATCCGCAAAATTTATCTCTTTTTTGGATACTTCTCCACTGTTAATCCATGGTATTGTGCCATTTTCATAATACTCTCTTTTACTTGATAGGGGTGTTCCACCAGAGGTAGTTTCATAAACATCACCGATTTTCTTCATTTCATGCCCTACATTGATAACTGCCTGGACTTTTTCCTCAATTTCTTGTTTAGCTGCGGTGATAGTTTTGCGAGATTCGTCTGTTTCTTGATCTACCGCTTCACATTTGTTAATAATCTGCTTTTGTACATCAAGCTGCGGAAGGGGAATTTTTATTTCTTTCATTCTCTCGGCATTTAAATTGGGTTGTGCTAATGTCTTTGTTAATGCGCCTACTTGTTGCCAATAAGCAGTTGTTTTATGAAAAGCAAAAATATATTCAGGCAATATTTTCTCTGACAGCTTTAGCCTAACCAAATAGGAAGCAAAAATTAAATGTTCCTCTATACCTTTATACAGCAGCATCCTACCTGTGCTACCACTTCGTGCAATAACGATGTCATTTCGGTTCAAGGTATAATCTTTAATAATTCTTTCCGATGCATTGATATATTTTTTATCTGTATTTATCAATTGTCAATCTTCTGTAATGTCAGAAATTA
>JAPPMR010000936.1 GCA_028818995.1 Candidatus Poribacteria bacterium
GCGTTGCTTGTAGAGTTAGTGGGTGCGGTAGGCGAAAGTGAGACGCATCCTTTGCGCCCCTTAATGGAGTTTGTTTGTCAGCTCATTGATAATTATGAAGATAAATACGTTCCAGAACTAACAGAACTGTTTCCAGAGTTGGCAGAGGAAACCCCTATAGAAACAACTAACAAACGCAAGCAGCCCGTTTCAAATATTCCTAAACAGAGTGACAGTGAACTCGCCGCACATGCCTTTTTCTCAATTGGTTACCTCCTTTATCACGGGAATCGGACAGAAAAAGCCATTTCTGCCTATAACACAGCAAGTGCGTTGAAACCTGATTTTTGGGAAGCGTCCTACAATTGTGGAATAGCACGCAACGATTTTAGCCAATATAAGGAGGCATTAACCAATTTCGACAAGGCGATTGCATTAAACTCCAATCTTACTGATGCCCACTGCAACCGGGGGGTTGCGTATTTTAATCTCAATCAACCTACAGAGGCGATGGACGATTTTAACAGAGCAATAGAATTGGATCCCGATTTCGCCGAGGCCTACTACAATCGCGGAACAATGAAAGCCGAATTTGGGGATTACGAAGAAGCAATTACTGACTTCAATCGGGCAATTGCATCAAAGCCTAACTTTGTTGAAGCTTACCACAATCGAGGAACTACATGGTTGAGACTTGACAAACATGATCAGGCACTTGTTGACTTCGATGCATCGATTAAGCTTGAACCAAATTCCGCTGAACTTTACTTCACTCGGGGATGTGTGAAAGGTAGTTCAGGTCAACATAAATCAGCACTTGTCGATTTTGATAAAGCGGTTGAGTTAGATCCGAATTCTGTTAAAGCCTATACCGTTAGAGGTTATACAAAAGCACGACTCGGTGAACACAAGTTCGCTATTGATGATTATGATAAAGCGATTGCATTGGAACCTAATTCGGCTGAAATTTACTATTATCGAGGTATTGCGAAGAACGAACTTGGACAACATGAAACTGCTATATCTGACTATGATGAGGCAATTCGTCTAAATCCTGATTACGCTATAGCTTACAATATTCGAGGTCTCTCATGGGACAAGTTAGGTCAGCACAATGAAGCAATTGCTGATTATACCGAGGCGATTCGTCTAAGTCCTAATTATATTGAAGCTTACAACAATCGGGGTATTTCACAAAGTATGCTAGGTCGACACGATGAAGCAATTGCTGATTGCACTGAGGCAATTCGTCTAAATCCTGATTACGCTATAGCTTACCACAATCGGGGACTTGCAAAAACCCGACATGAGGATTTTGACTCCGCTATTGTTGACTATACCGAGGCAATTCGCCTAAATTCTGACTATACTGAAGCGTATGCTCATCGTGGTGTAGCAAAGGCTGAGTTGGGAAATATAGATGAAGCAAGATCGGATCTCCAGACTGCCTTGGTATTAGCAGAACAGCAAGGGAACTCTGATTTCAAAGCCCTCGTTGAAAAGTGGTTACAACGACTCAATCAGATGGACTCAAAGCATAAAAACCACAAGAAACCACGCAGCGGTGGGCAGTGGAAGGGGAAAGTGAAAATAGCTGAGGACTTTGATGAGCTCCCGGAATCCTTTACGGAGAACTTTCGCGGGGAGGATGAATGAACCTCCTATGGCGGCCTGCCGATCTATCTCGCAACCCGTGATTTACGGTTGAATGCCTACAATGTTCCCATCCCTAAAGCCTAATAATAACCTACGGAATAAGTCGTTTTGGACTTGAGAAAATATATCAAACAGTGTATAATATTCATAACGTAGTTTGGTAGGAAATGTCATCAGCCTCGCTTGAGGTTGTCCCTACCTCAACCGAATGACATCGGGAAAATACGTGCCCCAAACAACAATGTATATAAATAGAAACACGCCGGAGGGTTCATTATGAAACCCAGAGCAGTATTTTTCAAAGGCGTTTATCTCGCATGTATACTAACGCTATTGAGTTGGCAATTTCAGACAGTCGCTGAAAATTCTGATATAACGCAAGCGATTTCAGATGCTACACGCGATGGAAAAAATGCCCCAAACTCATATATTTGGTTTCCTGCAGGATGTTTTCTTGGTGTTGCAGGCATACTCATTGCCGCTATTTATTCGCCAACACCACCTACAGCAAGATTATTGGGAAAATCACCTGAATATGTTGCATACTACACACAGACCTATCAAAACGTCGCGAGAGATGATCAAATGCAGGATGCAGTAATTGGATGCTTTTTCAGTCATTGTCTATTGGTAGGTGCATACTTATAAGTATCTTCTCAAGTATCTTACTATTAATCCAACTGTGTGGAATTTTCTCCCATAACTATAAAGGAGTTAACCATGACATTCATGGATTTGATACAAGAATTGCTAACATTCGTCGCACTCATCCCACTGATTCTAATACTCTTGGGGCTTGGAAAACTCTACGATCTTATCGTAAAGAAACTGAATCTTCCGAAAAGCCGATTTGATGATCTGAGCCAGATAACTCAGCAAACGTTTCAGACGCGATAAGTCCACTGACAAATAACAATTTAATCAAATAGTACGCCTCTGCGCGATAGAGGGGCGTGCATCCTGTTGAATTTCAACAACTTTTTCCAAGCCCAAAACGACTTATTCCGATAACCTAAGTTGCCACCTGTTTGTGCACATAGCACTCCGCTGGAGTGCAAGAAGTTGTAGACCCCGGTTTCTATAGATATATCACCCCGCTGGGGTGGGAAAAACACCTAAACCCCTCGCTGGAACGTTCAGAATTAGTAGCAGCTTGGGGTCAGGGTCATTTAGTTTTAAATAAATTATCGGATTGTTTCAATTTTTTGAATCTTCTTTTTCAAACCTGGCGCGGTTCCAAACCGCGCCTACCAGGCTTACCATTTTCGGCACGAAGAGGCACAGGAAACTAACAGCCTATGCTACAAGGTGGTAACTTGGGGTAATAATAAATTCCTATCTTTTTGTGGATGTGATATACTAAGGCAAATATGTATTTCACAAGGTCAAATTGCTTATGAATTTTCCAACGCTGTCGGAGTCGAAACGTATTGAGATGCTCCAACCGCCGACGGGGCAAGTGCGCATGGTGCTTGACACCGACACCTATAACGAAATCGACGACCAATTTGCAGTCGTTCATGCCCTGCTCTCACCTGAACATCTCAACGTTGAGGCACTCTACGCCGTACCTTTCCATAATAACCGCTCAAGCAGTGCCGAAGACGGGATGGAGAAAAGCTACGATGAAATCCTGCGGCTTTTGGACTTCCTCGATGTTTCCGCCGACGGCTTCGCCTACCGTGGCTCCAGAGCATTTCTTTCGGATAGAGAGACCCCCGTTCCGAGCGATGCGGCGACTGATATGATTGAACGGGCAATGGCAAGTAGCACAGAAGAACCGCTTTACGTCGCCGCCGTCGGGGCAATAACAAATGTCGCCTCTGCTATCCTAATAGAACCCGAAATCATCGAACGTATCGTCGTTATCTGGCTTGGTGGGAATCCGTTGTACTGGCCCCACACCCGCGAGTTCAATCTTATGCAAGACCTGCAGAGTGCACAAGTGGTTTTGGACTGCGGTGTGCCTTTCGTTTGGCTACCAGCACGCGGGGTCGTCTCACATCTACACACGACGGTTGCTGAGATGGAACGCTATGTGCAGGGTAGAGGCAAAGTCGGAGATTACCTCGTGGAAATCTTCAAAGACTACTCAAGCGACCATTTCGCTTGGTCAAAAGTGATATGGGATATATCTGCGACAGCCTACCTCATCAATCCAACGTGGGTACCGACAGAAATCGTTCACAGTCCCATCTTGACGGAAGCAGCGACATGGAGTTTTGATAACAGTCGTCATCTTATGCGTGTTGCGTCGAGTGTGAATCGGGACGCGATCTTTAGGGATCTGTTTGAAAAATTGCAACACCACACCGCTTAAAGATATGACAACATTGAGCACACCGAAAAAGATCCCAGCGGGAATGCCCTTTGAATTCGGTGAACACCGTTTTCATTTTGGGGAGGAAATCGTCGAATTAGTAGATTCCAGCTCACTTCTCAACAATCCGAATGCATTGCACAGAAAGATGTGTGAGGATGGATACCTCTTTATTCGAGGATTCCATCCGCGAAAGGATGCGGAGAAAGCAGCACATTGGACCTTGCAAGCGATTGCGCAAAACGGTGGGTTAAAGCCGGACACTTCGGTTGAAGAGGGTATCATCGGCGAAGCGAATCAGACATTTAGTTTCTTTCGGCAAACTGAGGTGGCGCATGCCAAACCGATTCTTGATGTTGTGGATAGCCAGCGAACGATGCGGTTCTACGAAGAATTCCTCGGTGGTTCGGTCATTACGTTTGACAAACG